>DAINAQ010000112.1:0-4218 GCA_036733325.1 Methanothrix sp. | reverse complement strand
TGGGAAAGAACGTCCACGTGATGGCCGTCGACGGCAAGTTCGACGACTGCCAGGCTATGGTGAAGCAGGCCTTCGTCGACCCGGACTTCATAGACCTCAACCTGTCGTCCGCAAACTCCATCAACGTCGGCCGATTGATTCCGCAATCGATCTACTACTTCTACGCCTGGTCCCGGACCGCGGCTCCCGACCGGGAGATCGTCTTCTCCGTACCTTGCGGCAACTTCGGAAATGTCATGGCAGGGCTGATCGCCATGAGAATGGGCCTTCCCGTCCATCGGTTCGTCATTGCCACCAACGAGAACGACGAATTTCCCAAGTTCATGGCTACCGGCGACTACCGGCCGATCCGCCCCTCGGTCAAATGCATCTCCAACGCCATGAACGTCGGCCACCCCTCCAACCTGGCCCGGGTCTTCTGGCTCTACGGCGGAGAGATGGACGAGACCGGTCGGGTCGTTCGGGCGCCCCAGATCGAGGCCATGAGGCGGGATATCTTCGCGGTCTCGGTCACCGACGCGGAGACGAGGACGACCATCTCCGACGCCTACAACAGGTTTGACACCCTCCTGGAACCCCACGGCGCCGTCGGCTGGGCGGGCCTTTCCCGGTACCTGAAGGAGGTCGAGGATTGGAGCCCCTGCGTCTCCCTGGAGACCGCCGACCCGGCCAAGTTCCCCGAAGAGGTGGTCCGGGCGGTGGGCCTGGAGCCGCCGGTGCCCGCCGGCCTCTCCCGCCTCGACGACATGGACGAGCGGTTCGATCTGGTGGCCGGAGAGTACCAGGCCTTCAAGGTCCAGCTCTCAAAGCTCTTGCTCTGATTGAGGGATTCTCGATGGCAGATGGACCAGAGATAATCTTCGACGACATCGGAAGCTACCCCCTTCCGGCTGGGATGAGCCGGGATAAGCTGCCCAAGGGCGATCCCTACCTGGAACTGGTGAAGGACGCCCTGGTCCAGAAGATCGAGGCCGGGGTCGAGCGGCCCACCTACCCCCAGTTTCGGGACATGATCAGGATGTTCATGGAGCCGATCGAGGACCCCGCTCGTTCCGAGAGCCCCTACTTAGTGCGGATGGAGTCGGCTCGGATCCTGGAGCTGGAGGCGCTGGAGGCCCTGGGAAAGAAGATCGAGCGGGAGGGAGATGGAGAGGGTAGAGAGAAGGGTGAGAGGCTCCAGGCGAGGGTCTGCGTCACCGGTCCCGTGGAGCTCTACCTCGCCCGCTTCGGCGCCACCGAATATGCCGACATCCTGGAAAACCTGGCCCAAAGCGTGGCCAGGTTTATCGATATGGCGCTGAAAGCTCGCTACTTCGAGGTCGCCGTGGTGTCGATCGACGAGCCTTCCTTGGGAATCAGCCCCAACGTCATCTTCAGCGGCGACCAGATCTCGGAGGCCCTGGAGATCGCCGCCCGTCCCTGTGCGAAGATCGACTGCGAGGTTCACCTCCACTCGCCCCTGATGGCCGAACTCTGCTCCAGCGTCCCCGGGATCAACGTCATCGGGGTCGAGTCGGCAGGAAATCCAGATTACCTCAAGCTGGTCGACCGAAAGACCCTGGAGGAGAACGACGCCTTCATCAGAGCCGGCATCGCCAGGACCGACATCAACGCTCTGGTGGCTCGGCTGAACGATCGGCTGGAGACGAACCTCTGGCGAGATCCCGACCGGCTGGAGAGGGAGGTCTTCGCCGCCGAGTCCGCAGAACTGATGGAGAGAAGGCTCGCCGAGGCCTGCCGCCTCTTCGGCGACCGGGTCAGGTACGCCGGGCCTGACTGCGGCCTGGGCTCCTGGCCCAGCCAGAGGATGGCGGCCCGCTGTCTCTCCAGCTCTGCGAAGGCCATAACCTCCTTCAGATCGCGGCAGGACCGATAGAGAGATGTTGCCGGATCGGCAGAGAGACCGGTAAGAGAGATCGCGCCGGAGCGGTTTCTGACCATGCCTGCGATCTATGGATCCGGAGGGTCATTTAACCATGGCCTTCCGACCTTCCCTCCCATCTTTTCCTTTCTTCCGATTTTCCCATGCAGTCGGCCCCTCGGCCGTCTCAAATTAAACAGCCGATATAATTTATCTGGCTCTGGAGTTAACGTAGATATTTTCTAAAATACGTATCTTCAATCGAATGTTCGTATATCGAGATTGTGGCATGACCACTATGTATAAATATTTTAGGAACATACATTTCACTATGAGACTGAGGGTTGTGAGTTCTAAAGAGGAGATTCCGGAGCTGAACCCGAATGAGCAGATGATCCATCTGGCCTTCAGGCCATCGAACATGGACGTGATGGCTCTGATACAGAGATGCCCCAGGATCCGGACCGTTCAGACCCCCCCATCCTACTACAGGACCATGTCCAAAGCTGCACGCCAGTTCCTGGAGCTCCAGGGGGTGGAGCTTCTCAGAGGAGACGTCTGGGGTCATAGAAAAGACATCGATGAGTACTATGAGATCGACGATGACGTTATGGAGAGATTGTCCAAACTGATGTCAGAAGAGCGGAAGATCGACGAGATCGTAACTTTGGTAAAAAGAGAGACGAAGCTATCGGAAGATTTGATAAAGTACATCCTCAAGACCAGCGTCATGATCTGACCTGGTCTTCCGGACGAGACGGGTCCGTTCCAGCAATCTTCCGTTCGCTGACGACTTCGGCCATCATAGGCTGCACCATCACGATTTTATCCCATAAGAAGGGATTCAACCCGAAGAATCTGAGCGGAGATGCATCCCGGAGATGACTGGCTGCTGTGGCGGCTTGCTATTACGGCTTGCTATTACGGCTTGCCATTACGGCCTTGCGATTAACCGATCATCCGCCCGTTTTCGGGAGACGGCCCCCCTGGGCCCGAGGAAGGCCTCCCCGGAACCGGTGATGGCTTTCCGTCTAGGAATATGCATCGATTGAACTATAATTGAGGGGCCCCATCTGGAAGTACGGCAAAGGATTCGCGGGGCTCAGGTGATATAATGACGAAGGTAGTGCTCAATTTCAAGACTTACGCAGAGGCGACGGGCCAGGAGGCCCTGAAGCTCTCTCGGATCTGTGAGAAGGCAATAGATCAGTACGATGTGGAGATGGTGGTGGTCCCCCAGGCGGCGGACATCCGGCTCATCTCGGAGAACGTCTCCATCCCGGTCTACGCCCAGCACGTCGACGGGGTCGGATCAGGCGGCTACACCGGTCACGTCACCGCCTCCTCGGTCAGAGCCGCCGGGGCCACCGGCACCCTGATAAACCATTCTGAGAGGAGGCTGAAGCTCGCGGAGATCGAGGCCTCCATCACAGCCTGCAGGGCCGAGGGCCTTTCGACGATCGTCTGCACCAACAACATCGCCACCACCAGGGCGGCGGCCGCCCTCAAGCCCGACTACGTGGCGGTGGAGCCCCCGGAGCTGATAGGTAGCGGCATTCCCGTCTCCAAGGCCGATCCGGGGATCGTCACTGGGTCCGTCGAGGCCGTAAAGCGGATCGAGCCTGAGGTCGGCGTCCTCTGCGGGGCGGGGATCAGCCGGGGCGAGGATCTGCTGGCGGCATTGGATCTGGGTTCGGTGGGGGTCCTCCTCGCCTCGGGGATCATCAAGGCCAAAGATCAGAAGAGGGCGCTGGAGGACCTCCTCTCCGGGATCAGGAGGTGATCCCCATGATATGCGTCAGGGTCCGGGTCTCGGGCAGGGTCCAAGGGGTGGGCTACAGAAACTTCACCAAGACCCAGGCCGCGGAGCTGGGGGTAAAGGGCTGGGTCCAGAACCTCCCCGGGGGCGGGGTGGAGGCCCTCCTCCAGGGAGAGAGGAAGAAGGTGGGGGAGCTCCTCGCCCAGATGAAGGAGGGACCCGCCCGGGCCCTGGTCTCCGGCATGGATATATCCGAGGTCCGATGCCAGGAGATCGAGGAGTTCAAGGTGGTCTATTGAGGAGGGATGGTCCGATGCTTTCGGTCAATCGATACAAGTGTGGTTACTGCGGGGCCTGCGTGGGGGTCTGCCCCGCCGCCGCCCTGGAGCTGGTGGAGACCTGGATCGAGGTGAGCGATGACGACTGCACGGGATGCGGCAGGTGCACCAAGATCTGCCCCCTGGGCGCTCTGGAGCTGTTAAAAGAGGCAAGGGCAGAGGCAGAGACATGAAGTGCGACCTTGTGGTGGTGGGGGCGGGGCCCGCCGGGTCGATGACCGCGAAGGTCGCGGCCGAGGCGGGGCTGGACGTGGTGATGC
>DAINAQ010000111.1:0-4246 GCA_036733325.1 Methanothrix sp. | reverse complement strand
GCCCAGCACCCATCAGGTCGCCGAGATGGTGGCGATGGAGGAGGGGTGGTGGCTTTCAGATCTGAAGCCCTTCGGGATCGAGGAGGTACAGGACTTCGAGTTTCCATCGGGACCTCCTGAGATGCAGGCGATGCTGGGAGGAAGCCTGGACATAGCCTACGTCGGAGCCGCCCCGCCCATCAGCGCCATCTCCCAGGGGCTGGACGCGAAGATCGTGGCTGCGGTCCAGAAGAATGGGTCGAACCTGGTGGTCAGACCTGAATTGGAGTTTGAAGGCGCCAGGTCTCTCATCGGGAGAACGGTCGCCACCTTCCCACCGGGATCGATCCAGGACACCGTCTTCAACAAATGGCTCCAGGATAACGACATTGACCCCGCAGAGATCGACATTAAGTCCATGGATCCCGGGGCCGCCGTCACCGCCATCTCCGCAAAGGCTGTGGACGCCGTATTCCTCCCTCACCCCTCGCCATCCATCATCGAGCTTGAGGGAAACGGCAGATCGGTCGTCGCCTCCGGCGAGATGTGGCCGAACCACGCCTGCTGCTGCCTGGTGATCAGCGGTAAGCTCTTGAGAGAGGAGCCGGAGCTGGCAGAGCAGATAATTAGAACCCACATCAGGGCCACGGATTACATCAACCAGAATCCCGAGAGGGCGGCTGAGATCTACTCTGCCAAGACCAATCAGAACCTGACCATCGTCCAGCACTCCATCGAGACCTGGGACGGCGCCTGGATCAGCGATCCTCATGTGATCATTCCATCGGTGACCGAATTCGCCAGGGTGGACTACGAGCTGGGGTACACCGGGGAGAAGCTCCTCACCGAGGACGACCTGTTCGACACCTCGTTCTACGACAGGGTGACGAGCTGAGAAGATATGCGATAAAGAGGTTTGCGAGCGGAAAGGAAGGCGAAGATGAGGGATCAGATTTGAGGCTAGGCGAGAGGGCGAGAGAGGCCCTCGGAGACCACTGCGTCGAGGCCCTGTCGGTGATGGGGTTCATCATACTCTGGCAGCTTCTGGCCATGGTCATAGACAATCCGTTGAAGCTTCCGAGCTTCCTCCAGGTGGTGGAGGCCATGATCCGCCAGTGGCCGACGATCCTCTGGGTGGATCTGCCGGTGAGCCTGATCCACTTCGCCCTGGGCATGGGGGCCGGGCTCCTGCTGGCCCTGCCCATTGGGATGTCCATGGGCTGGTCTCGGGTCGCCGAGAGGATCTTCGACCCCATCGTGGAGCTGATCAGGCCCATACCTCCCCTGGCCTGGATCCCCTTCGCCATCATCTGGTTCGGGCTGACCCCCCAGGCGGCGGGGTTCATCGTCTTCGTGGGAGCGGTCTTTCCCATCCTCATCAACTCTTACCTCGGATTTCGGTCCGTTCCCAAAGTCTACGTCGAGTCGGCGATGGTTCTGGGCTGCACCAGGAACCTGGACCTGGTCAGGTACGTCGCCTTCCCTTCGGCCCTCCCCTCCATCGCCGCCGGGATCAGGATCGCCATGGGGATCGCCTGGATGTGCATCGTCGCCGCCGAGATGTTCGGGGCGAGCACGAGAAGCGGCCTTGGGTATCGGCTCTGGGACTACTACTCCCTTCACATGATGGACCTGGTATTCCTCTACATGATCGTCCTGGGACTTCTGGGCCTTCTCATCGATCGGTCCTTCCGCTACGTGGTACAGGAGAAGCTCCTTCGCTGGCAGGAGGGGCTGAGGCAGAACTAGGCGGACCGACGCCGTAGGGGCTCCTCGCCTTCCCCCCCTTTTCTTTCTCCCGGGCCCAGAACTCCCAATTTTCCGATATCTTAGTCGCCGTATCCATCGCCAGGATAATTATATAACCACATCTATTAAGCCAGAGCCTATTAGCCATAGCTAATAGCCATAGTTATTAAGCCAGAGCTCGTTTCTATCGACTGAGGTGAGATCAGGTGTTGATATCGACAACCCCAAACGTTGAGGGAAGACGCGTGGTGAAGTACTTCGGCATCGTCAGCGGCGAGGCGATCCTAGGCGCCAACATCTTCAAGGACCTCTTCGCCGGGATCAGGGACATCGTCGGCGGAAGGTCCGGAGCTTACGAGAAGGAGCTGCGGCGGGCCAAAGAGATCGCCCTCCAGGATATGGAGGAGGAGGCGAAGAGGCTCGGCGCCAACGCCATCCTCAGCGTGGACCTGGACTACGAGACCCTGGGCCAAAACGGCGGGATGCTCATGGTATCCGCCAGCGGGACCGCGGTCCTGGTGGAGGGATGAGAGCTCGATCGAGGATGGGCGATCGGGATTTCCCCATATCGAGACATAAACCAGCCGAAAAAAGGAGGAGAGAGATCAGGAGAGCTCCAGAGTTCCTGCTATCCGGAGCTTGCTCCCCTCCAGCTGGCAGATGACCGCTCTGTCACCGGGCAGGTAGACGAGAGGCTTGTCCAGCTCAAGGCCGAGGAGGGGCTTTCTCCAGTCCTCGCCTGCCTCGACGGAGGCGACTCTCGCGGGGACGAACTGCATCCAGTGGCCCAGGTGGAGGACCATCCCCTCCTTGAGGGGAGCGGGCCAGTAGCGGATCAGCTCGGCTCTGGCGGAGAGGTTCGATTCTGACTTCAGGGCCTCGTCGCTGGCCAGGACGTCGCCCCGGTCCAGCTCCTCGGCGTCGATGTTCTTCAGGGCGATCCCCGCCCTATCCCCTGCTCGGGCCCAGTCGAAGTCGTCGTCATGCTTCTGGATCGACCGGACCTGAGCGGTCCTCTCACCCGGGAGGACCCGGAGGGTCTCGTGCTTTCTTATCACCCCCTCGGACATGGTGCCGAGGATGACGGTCCCGATCCCCCTGACGTTGAAGAAGTGGTCGACGGGGATCGCGCCCCCTCGCTCCTCCGGGGAGGGAGGGGCCTCAGCGATCCGGTCCGCCTCGTCCAGGAGCCGCTCCCGGAGGGCGATGGGATCGTCGATGATCTGCTCGTACCCCTCGAGAACGGTGCCTTTGATTACGGGATTAACCCGGCCGGGGTCGAGGTAGTTTCTGAGGATGATGTAGCCCTCTCTGATTCCCAGGGCCTGGAGCATGATGACGGACTCGCCGAAGGCGGCGTCGATCTGGTCCACCACCAGGACCGCTATTCGGGCGAGGGAGGCCGCGAAGAAGAGGGGTGCGAGCCGCTCCGGATACCTGGTGGGCTCTACGATGGTGACGGTGCTCTCGCCCCGTTTGAGGTTGTAGAAGGTGATGTCGGTGGAGGTGCCCTTTTTTCCGACCTCCTTTGCGTAGCCCGGGGGACCGAGGATCGCCACGTTCAGGTTTGCCATAATTGGGCGGAGATTATCTGGATGATAATAGGCTTTGCGGTGGGTCATCGCCCTGCATCCTCTCCATCCGCCCATTCTGTGATGGGCGCGAGGAGCCGCAGACGCGATGGGTCTACCCTCATGCCGGGAAGGTCATGCCAGGAAGCTCGTGGCGGAATGTCGGAAAAAATCTGTGACGGGGGCGTTGGCCCCCACAAAAAACCTGGATTCTCAGATGAAGCGGGGCCTCTCCGAGAGCTTCACCGGCAGTGGCAGCCGCTTGGTGGGCTTTCCCGCCGTCTCCTCCGCGATCCTCGATCTCAGCCCCTCGACGGTCATCTCCACCTTCCTGGGCTTCTTCGGCTCCGACTCGGCCCTGACGGTCACCGCGAGCCTCCCCGACTCCAGCTCGTCGTCTCCGATGACCACGACGTAAGGCACCCATTCGCGACCGGCGTCCCGGATCTTTTTGCCCACGGTCTCGTCCCGGTCGTCGACGTCGGTCCTGAAGCCGAGGGCGTTAGCGACCTCCTCGGCCCGGGCCAGGTGGCGTTCGGCCACCGGGATCACCCTCACCTGGGTGGGAGCGATCCAGGTGGCCAGCATGGGAACCTTCCCCTCGGTGGAGACCCGGTGGGCCTTCTCCAGCAGGGCGTACATCAGCCGCTCGATGGCGCCGGAGGGCGAGCAGTGGAGGATGATGGGCCGCCTGAGGGACCCGTCGGCGTCGGTGTAGTTGATGTCATAGCGCTCGGCGTTCTCCACGTCGATCTGGACCGTGGAGAGGGCGGACGCCTTGTCCAGGGCGTCGACGAAGTTGAACTCGAACTTGAGCACGAAGTAGAAGAACCGCTCGTCCCACATCTCGATCAGGACGGGCTTGTTGACGATTCCGACCAGCCCCTCGACGAACTCCCTGTTCTCGTCGTAGAACTCCTTTGTGAACCTGATCGCCACCTCGTAGT
>DAINAQ010000110.1:0-4275 GCA_036733325.1 Methanothrix sp. | reverse complement strand
ATGAACCTTCTTCAGCCGCTTGACGTCCATGATGTCGTAGCTCACGATGTAGAAATGTAGCTCAGTCAGGGCCATCACCTCCGAGAGAAGGGCGGATACTCCGCTATCTCCCCGGAGAGGACCCGAGAGAGAAGCCTCGCCTGAACCTCCATCACCCTCCGATAGGAGAGCTTGTAGCCGAACAAGGGATGCCTCACCTCGGTTCCCAGGCGGTGCTCATAGGCGGCAAGCACCTTCCTCTTCGCCGATGGCTCCATCGTGACCCCAAGTTCGGTCACCAGGAAATCGTCTTTCTTCAGCTCTCTGTTGTTGAAGAGGGATATGACCACCGGCTCGGCGACTTGTGGCCGGAACTCCTCAATCAAAAAAAAGAATGGAGGGGATGGAGAGGGAGACGCTTTCGTCTCCGTCAGCTCGCTCCCGACGAGATCGGATACGCCCTCGAAGGAGTATTCGGATACTCTATCATGCTGGCCACAAGCCCTCGATAGATCCTGGTGAACGCGCTGATGACGAAATCGTGCTCACCTGCGATGTTGTGCTCCTCGCGGGGGTCCATCTCGATGTTGTAGACCGCGGGGATCTGGCCGTAATAGCTCTCAGGCCCCTGGAACGAGTCGTACCCCTTGGTGACGACCTTGAACTGATGCCACCTGACGGCCGCGGGAATCGTGTTGGCCGCGCTATCGGTTCCGATGTACCAGACCACCCACTCCCGGTTCGAGTCGTCCTGTCTTCCGAGGATGAACTCCGACTGGTCTATGCCGTCGATCGGCCTGTCCGCGGGGATCTCGCCGCCTCCGAGGGCGGCCAGAGTGGTGAAGAGGTCGAGGGTGCACATGATCCCGTTCGACGACCTATCGGCCTCGATCATTCCAGGCCACCAGAATATGCAGGGAACCCGGACGCCGCCTTCATAGATTGTGCCTATCCCGCCCCGGAAGGGGGAGAAGCCGCAGTCCGGCCACTGGTCCAGGGTCGGTCCGTTGTCGCTGGTGAGGATGACGATGGTGTCGTTCTCGATCCCCAGCTCTTGAAGCTTGTCCAGAACCATGCCCACGTGATGGTCCATCTCCATGAGCCCGTCGCCGTAAGGACCTCTGGTCGACTTTCCCGCCCATCTCGGATTTTGAACGCTGGGGAAGTGGGTCCTGGTGAAGGGGATGTATGCGAAGAAGGGCTCGCTGGAGTTCGATTGATCTTCGATGAACTCGAGCGCTCTCTCGACGCAGCGCTCATCTATAATTGAGAGCGCAGTTATATTCCATCGATTGGATTCGGGCTCAAAGAACGGAATCAAGGGCTGCACTTCGGTCAAGTTCTCTCCTTTCCTGGCCTCCACCAATCCCAGGGGCGCTCCCGACTCCCAGTCAGGATCGAAGCCGATCCGATCCCTCTGAGTATAGGAGTTGAGGTGATATAACAGCCCGAAGAACTGGTCGAATCCCATGTTTTGGGGCTCGCTCTCGTATATGTCCCCGAGATGCCACTTGCCGAACATGCCCGTATTATAGCCGGCATCGGACAGCACCCTCGCCAGGGTCATCTCTTCGGGAGATATCCCCGCATTCGACCCCGTCTCCGAGGCCAGAGACATCCCCGTCCTGATGGGCAGCCTTCCTGTCAGCATCGCCGCCCTGGTGGGGGTGCACTGGGTCTCCGAGTAGAAGGAGGTCAGCCTCAGACCCTCTTTGGCCATCTGGTCCATCCTGGGGGTGGGAGCGCCCAGCACCGCCCCGCCGCCATAGCAGCCGGGGTCCATGTAGCCCACGTTGTCGGCGAGCATGATCACGATGTTCGGCCTTGGGGCCGGCGCCACGTCCTCATGCATGGCCTGCTGAAGGCTGGAGTTGTTGGCCAGAACGTTCCTCCTGTTGGTTACAACGTCTGCTCCGATATCTTCTGGCGTGTTCGCGTCATCGCCGATCCCACCGCTGCCACGGCCGCCGACTAACAGATCCTGCGGTATGACCGACAGTCCCGTATTTGCAGAATCGAGGCCGCCTGCAGCTATAGAAATTACAAGAAAAGCTGCTATAGCCATTTTAAATAGAAGCCCAATTTTGATACAGACTCCTCCAATTTGGAGGAGGTTCTTCCGATATAACTAACTTCTCCTGAGAAAAAAAATTGGAAGAACTAAATAAAATTATCTAATTAAATAGATTGGGGATATATCATTGCCACAAGGGATAAAGATCTCAAAAAGAGATATCGGAATCCTGGCCGAACCCAGGGTCCCGACGAGCCTTTTTCCCTCCGGATCGTCCCAGGATCCGGGCAAGCGTCTTCGGTTTGGATCGCCTCTTATTCCTCTACCTCCAGCACGACCTTCTCCAGAGTACCGTTGAATGCGAAGGGGCTCTCGTAGCTCTCGCTCACCGGGGTCTGGGGGTCCTTGCCGATCTCAAGCCCCTCCTCGAAGGAGTAGCGGGACGGCTGGGTCACCACCTCGGCGCTGCCCACGGCCTGGCCGTCGATGTAAAGTGTTGAGACGCCCCGGTGGCTTCCGGTAAGATCGAAGGCCATGGTCAGGACGGATGAACCGGCCGGCACCTCCGAAGTTGATCTTACAATGTAATGCCTCTCTCCCACGAAGTTGTAGTCGTAGAGTAGATGGCCATCCATGACGAACAGGGATAGGCCGCCGAAACGTCCCCCTATGGAGAAGAGGACCCCCTCGGCACCGGATTCGGGAACGTCCACGTAGCCCGTGATCGTATAGGAGTGGTTCAGGGTGTCGGGCAGTTCCGGCTCCATGATCTTCTCAGAACCCGGATAGTAGGTGAAGATCCCGGTTATGGGGATCGGCTGGAACCTGACCTTCTGGCGGTCGTCCAGGGGCAGGACGTCGTACTTGCCGGCCTCGCTGAACCAGAGATCGATCATCTCCTGGAGCTTCAGAGGGTACAGAGAGGCCAGGTCGCGGACCTCGGAGAAGTCCTGGTCGGTGTTGTAAAGCTCCCAGGTATCGTTGCTGAAGTCGCCGCCGGAGTCTGGCGGATGGTAGGCGGTGGCCTTCCAGCCCTTGTACCACAGAGCCCTGTTGCCGACCATCTCATAATACTGGATGTACTTATCCGTCACCGCATTCGGGTCGGCGAGGCTTGGGGCGAAGCTCACCCCCTGGATCGGCTTCTGGGGATGGCCGTTGTACATCTCGGGCGCAGAGAGCCCCAGGATATCCAGGACCGTGGGGACGACGTCGACGGCATGGGTGTACTGCTCCCTTATCCCGCCCCCATCCTCTATCAGCGCCGGATAGTGGACGATCATGGGGTCGTGGATCCCGCCCTCATGGGTGTTCTGCTTGTACCTTTTGAAGGGCGTGTTCCCGGCCATGGCCCATCCCTCGGCGTAGTGGTTCCAGGTCGTGGTTCCGCCCAGCTCGTCGATATGGGCGAGGATAGAGGTCAGGTTCTCGTAGATGCGGTTGAAGTAGAGGTAGTTGTTCGAGGTCCCGTTGAATCCGCCCTCGCGGCTGGCGCCGTTATCCGATATGAGGATGATCAAGGTGTCGTTCAGCTGACCCGTATCTTCAAGGTGGTCCAAAAACCGCCCGATCTGGGCGTCGGTATGGGTCAAAAACCCGGCGTAGACCTCCTGCTCCCTGGCAAAGACCCTCTGCTGGTCTTCGGTCAGGTCATCCCAGGCGGGGATATCGGGGTTCCTGGGGGCAAGCTCCGTATCTGCGGGCACGATTCCAGCCGCTTTTTGCCGTTCCAGGGTCTCGTTCCTTACCTCGTCCCAGCCCTGATCGAACTTCCCCCCGTACATATCTATGTACTCCTGGGGTGCGTGATGGGGGGCGTGGCAGGCTCCGAAGGCCAGGTAGAGGAAGTAGGGATGGTCCGGTGCCGCAGCCTGCTGACTATTTATAAATCCCATGGCCTGGTCCAACAGGTCCTCGGAGATGTGATACCCCTCCTCGGGAGATTTTGGCAGCTCGATCCTGGTGGTTCCACTGACCAGATCAGGATACCACTGATTGTTCTCGGACCCGATGAACCCGTAGTATTTTTCAAAGCCCCTGCCTGTAGGCCAGTTATCGAAAGGCCCTGCCGTGTTGAGGTGATCTGAAAGGTGCCATTTGCCCACGGCGAAGGTGTTGAAGCCGTTGGCGACGAGGATCTCCGGCAAGGTGGCCGCGTTCTTGGAGAGGTCCATGCTGTAGCCGGGGTAGCCCGCGGGCAGCTCCATGACCGCCCCTATTCCTACGGAATGGTGGTTTCTGCCGGTCAAGAGGCAGGCCCTGGTCGGAGAGCACATGGCCGT
>DAINAQ010000109.1:0-4313 GCA_036733325.1 Methanothrix sp. | reverse complement strand
GAGGGAGGCGATGGAGCTCTCGGACAGGGTGAGCGTGAACCTGGAGGCTCCGTCGGAGTCGCGGCTGTCTGAGCTCTGCCCCTCGAAGGACTACCAGAGGGACATCCTGGCCAGGCAGAGGTACGTGAGGGACCTCTCCAGGGAGGTCGATCTTCCCGCGGGCCAGACCACCCAGATGGTGGTGGGGGCGGCCGGGGAGACCGACCGGGAGATCTTCGACCGGCTCCTCTTCGAGTACGATGTCTTGGAGCTGAAACGGGTCTACTTCTCCGCCTTCAGGCCGGTGGCGGGGACCGCCTTCGAGGGGAGGGATAAGGAGCAGAGCTGGCGGGAACACCGCCTCTACCAGGTCGACTGGCTCCGCCGGGTATACAGGCTGGAAGATGAGGAGATCACGGCGGCCTTCGATGAAGACGGTTTCCTCCAGAACGGCGACCCCAAGGTGGCGATAGCCAGGGAACTCTTCGACTCGCCCATCGACCCCAACTCCGCCTCCTTCGGTGAGCTGATCAGGGTGCCGGGGATCGGCCCCAGGAGCGCCAGGAGGATCGCCCTCCTTCGAAAGAAGAGGAGGATCGAGAGGATGAGGGATCTCGCGGCCCTGGGAGTCGCGACCCGCCGGGCGGGGCCCTTCCTCAAGGTGGGCGGCAAATGCGCCACCACCCTGGACCGGTGGATGGGATGAGAACCCCCGAAAACTTCGTCGAGCTTCTCGCTCGTCACAAGAACTCTGACCGCAGGCTGATCGAGCATGCGAAACGGCTCACCCCCCTTGATATCGAGACCTCGACCGACCCCAAGGTCGTCCGCCTGCGCAGGATGATCTACGCGGTCCAGGGGGAGATTCAGCGGATGAGGGGCTTTGTGAGGCTATCGCCTCTGGGAAGAGGGGTCCTCTGGGGACCGATGAGCCCTGAGCATGAGATCGGATTTTATGTCGCCGACTTCTTCGCGAGGAGGTTTCCGGGGACCATGATCGTCCTGGGAGACGAACGGAGATCCTGGGCATCTCTGCTGACCGGGTCCGGATATCTCCGCTCGCGGGGTGTCGGGGTCTCAACCGCCCTGGAAGAGCTGGGCCGGCTCACCGATGCTGAAGCCAAGGAGGGCGGGGAAGAGGAGGAAGAGGACAGGGCCGAGGCCGGAGCCGAATCCGAAGTCGAGGCCGGCCTCGCCCAGCTCTGGGAGGTTTACTATCAAAGCCAGGACCAGCCGCCAAGAGACGGCAGGCGGACCTTCGGCGGGCGCATATCCAGACGTTCCCTCAAGTCCGCGGGGATGGAGACGGAGAGGGGGAGAGCTAACAGGAGACTGGGGGACTTTATTTGAAGATCTCCCCCGTCTCCTTCGACCAGAGGAGGAGGTCCAGGTGGCCCATGGGAATTCCGGTCGCCTTGGAGAATTCGATCATCCTCCGCTCGATATCCAGGTACCTCTTTCTGGTGAGGGATGCGGGGACCTGGTCGATGACCCCCAGGATCACCAGATTTTTGAGGATGTGGCGGTCGAGGATGGCGAGCTCCTCGCCCAGGCCGATGTTCCGGAGGAAATGGCCCGCCTCCTTGTACCCCAGGCCCATCACGTTCTCCACCAGCCACTCCCTTGCCGCAAAGGGGTTCGGGAACCCTCCTAATATGGATCGAAGCGAGAGCCGGCCGTCTCTTGAAAACTGGTTTCGGGCCGCCACGATGTAGCCCGCCTTCCTCTCCCTGAAGCGGACGTTCGATAGCTTCTCCAGGATCTCCCCGGCGCTGCCTGCAAAGAGGAGGTCGCAGCCTCTGAGCCGTTCGATGGCGGGCCAGCAGGTCCTGGCCCGGGACTGGGGGGTGAGGATGCAGAAGGCGAGCTCGGCGAAGAGGTCCTGCTCCGAGCCCAGTGCCCAGATCCGCCTGAAGTCGGCGAGGCGGGCTTCGATCGCCTCCTTCTGGGCAGCGTGGAAGGCGAGGATCTGGTCGATCTGATCGGGGTTCATCTACGCTCCGTGGTCGTGGGGCGATAAGACGGTGTCGGAAGGAGGAGGGCCTCGGCCTTCCGTCCGTCCATTCGCACCGGAAAGAGGCCAGAATATCCGAAACTAAACTGATTCATCGTCCGTCGATGAGTCGGAGGATGAGAAGCAGCCCTCCAATGCGATTATCATGCGAGTAGTTATCATGCTATTACATGCGATTTTATGCGATTTTCATGGCTCCAGAAGTGCATGCTTCGAAGTGCGTGCTTGCCTCCAGCTTCATCTATAATATCGGAGTAACCTTCTAATACAATTAATCCTCATCAGTATCCGGCGCGGTTGGGAACATGTCGGAAAAGAGACTCATTATCGATGGTCGAGAGGTAACGGTCCCCGAGGGGGCCACCATCCTCGACGCGGCCCGGAAGGCGGGCTCTTATGTGCCGGCGCTCTGCGATCATCCGGACCTGAAGCCCATAGGCTCCTGCAAGCTCTGCATCGTCTCGGTGGAGGGGCTTGATCACTACCCTACATCCTGCAACACCCTGGCGGAGGAGGGGATGGTGGTAGAGACCCGGACCGAAGAGCTGCAGGAGATGAGAAGATTCGCCCTGGAGATGCTCCTCGCCCTCACCAACCATCCTACCTCATGCCTCTTTTGCGAGCGGAAGGACGAATGCACCGAGCTCCGCGAGTGCATGAAGAAGTTTCCGGTGACTGTGGGCTGCAAGTTCTGCCCCAGGGATGGAAGATGCGAGCTGCAGGCGGTGGTGGAGTTCGTCGGCCTGGAGAGGGTTCGCTACCAGCACACCTTCAGAAATATGCCGGTCTTGAGGGAGCCCTTCTTCGACCGCAACTACAACCTCTGCATCATGTGCACCCGGTGCGTCCGGATCTGCGACGAGGTGCGGGGCAACAAGGTCCTCTTCACCAATCCCGACTTTCACCGCATGCACTGGATCGGCCCCGCGGCTCTCCAGGACTCCGAATGCAAGTTCTGCGGCGCCTGTGTGGACGTCTGCCCCACCGGAGCTCTATCCGTCCGGTCCGATAAATGGGTCTGCCCGGAGAAGTTCGTCCCCACCGTCTGCCCCTACTGCGGGGTGGGATGCCGGCTGGAGCTGGGGGTCAAAGACGGCATCATCGTCTCCATCGTTCCGGATCGGGAGGGGCCGGTGAACCGGGGGCAGCTCTGCGTCAAGGGCCGCTTCGGCCTGGACGAGATCATCCACCACCCCGACCGGCTGACCGTCCCCCTGATCAGGCGGGACGGGAGGCTGGAGGAGGCGAGCTGGGAGGAGGCCCTGGACCTGGTGGCGCGGAGGTTCTCCGAGATCAAGGACGAATATGGACCCGACTCCCTGGGGGCCTTCTCCTCATCAAGGTGCACCAACGAGGAGAACTACCTGGTCCAGAAGCTGGCCCGGGCCGTCTTCGGCACCAACAATGTGGACAACTGCGCCCGGATCTGCCACGCCCCCTCGGTGACCGGCCTTGCCGCCTGCTTCGGAAGCGGCGCCGCCACCAACTCCTTCGACCAGATCGAGGACGCCGATGTCCTCTTCATCATCGGCTCCAACACCACCGAGGCCCACCCCATCGTGGGGCTGAAGGTGATCAAGGCCTTCAACAACGGCGCCAAGATCATCGTGGCCGACCCCCGGAAGATCGAGCTGGTGGATCGGGCCGAGGTCTGGCTGAACCTCCGGCCGGGAACGAACATCGCCCTCCTCAACGGGATGATGAACGTCATCCTCCGGGAGGGGCTGGAGGACCGAAAGTTCATCGAAGGCCGCAGCGAGGGGTTCGAGGAGTTCAGGAAGGTGGTGGAGACCTATCCGCCGGAGAGGGCCGCCGAGATAACGGGAATTCCCGAGGAGGATATCATCGAGGCGGCCCGGCTCTACGCCGGGGCGGAGAAGGCGATGATCATCTACAGCCTGGGGATGACCGAGCACGTCACCGGCACCCTGAACGTGATGTCGCTCGGAAACCTGGCCATGCTGACCGGGAACGTGGGCCGACCTTCGACGGGGGTGATGCCCCTGCGGGGTCAGAACAACGTCCAGGGGGCCTGCGACATGGGGGCCCTCCCCAACAACTACGTCGGCTATCAGCCGGTGACCGACCCCGCGGTCAGGGCCAAGTTCGAGGAGGCCTGGAGGGTCCGGCTCCCCGAGAAGCCCGGCCTCACCTCCACCCAGATGCTGGAGCAGCTCGCAGCAGAAGGGGGGGAAGGGGGAGAGGGAGAAGGAGAAGTAGAGGGAGGCGGAGGGATCAGAAGGGGGATCAGAGGGATGTACATCCTGGGGGAGGACCCCGCCCAGACCGACCCCGACACCAACCGGGTCCGCTCCGCCCT
>DAINAQ010000108.1:0-4327 GCA_036733325.1 Methanothrix sp. | reverse complement strand
ATCGCCCAGAAGTGCGCCCACTCCCGCCCCGACCTCTTCGGCGCGGGCGAGGTCTGGAAGATGGCGACCGAGAACGCCCGCCGGGCTTTCCGCCTCGACCTGGGGCTTTGGGCCGGCGCCCTGGCGGACCTCTCCCTCATCGACCTGCGAAAGCCCTGGTTTTTCCCTCTCACCGAGGAGAACGTGGTCTCACACCTGGTCTACAGCGCCCAGGGCGGAGTGGATACGACGATCGTGGACGGGAAGGTCCTGATGGAGGGTGGGGTCATCCCCGGCGAGGAGGAGGTCCTGGACCGGGCCCAGGAGCAGTTTGAGGACCTGGTCACAAGATGATCTCCTTTCACCATCGCCTCTTTCACCACCGCCTCTTTCTCCGCAGCCTGGGGAGCCTTATCCCCTTTCTCACGCTGCCGATGTAGAGGAGGGTGAGGAGGATGGCCACGACGGGAACGACGAGTATGGTCACAAGTCCCGTTGGCGCTTTCACCTCCACCAGGGCGGCCAGGCTCTCCCTCCGCTCCTCGTCCGTCTCTCCGGATAGGTAGCTAACCTCCAGGACCACGGCCCGCTCTCCGGGATCGGCGGTTCTATCCACCTTCAGAGGGATTCTGGTCCCGCCCTCTTTCCCCGGCTCGATATCCCCCAGATCGATGACCTCTGCCGTGGAGTTGAAGGGTGGCTGGACCACGAGCCTCGCCTCCACCTGTCGGGCCGGGAGGTCACCACGGTTGAGGACAACGACCTCCAGATCGGAGGACCGGCCGGGAGAGACCGATCCCTTCACCTCCGCCACCTCGAGCCTCGGCCCCGTCATCACTGGAACCTCGACGGATATGATCTCGGAAGTCTCGGCCCGCTCGAAGCGGATCTCGGGATAGAGGGGATTTCCCAGCACCTGAACGTCCTCCAGCCTCTCGTAAGATACCTCCAGGACCATGGGGTAGATCCCGGCGCGTGCCGACTCCGAGGTCCGGACCGTGAACTCCACCGGCTCGTCCAGGGCCTCGCCGCCTGCGAGGGAGCCCGCCAGCTGGGGCCTGGACAGAACCTCCAGCCTCTCGTCCCTGGAAGAGAGGCTGGCCTGGATGCCCACAGCCTCCGACCCCTCCATCTCCATCTCCCCCTCCAGAAGGGCGAGCATCTCCTCGTCCTCGGTGGCGGGCTGCCTCTTCTCCACAAGGCCGGTCACATTGCCCCGGTTCTCCAGCTCCAGGAAGACCGAGCCCGTCCTCCCCGTCTCCAGGCTCGAGCTGACCGAGGTGACGAAGATCTGGGGCCCCCCCTGAGATCCGTAAAAGTCCCCCTCCCAAGGCTCCTCAGCCAGGACCAGAGGCGAGAGGAGGAGTATCGCCAGAAGCATCCCCACCCCCGGTCTGGCCGGGGATAAGGCCCTATCCCTTGGAGAGCCAATCTTTCGGCCATCTATTAGTATTAGCACCACCCTCTTTATTCTGTATGGACAATATGGACACCCTGGATCTTTTGACCTTCTTCTTCATAGCTTTCGTGCTATATGCGGTCCTCTTCCCCCAGCTCCAGCTCTGGAACCTGAGGAGGTCGCGGATCGGGATCATCAGAGATATGGAGCGGGCCTGGGGGTCGAAGGTCCTCACCATGGTCCATAAAAAGGAGGCTATATCCCTCTTTGGGCTCCCCATATACCAGTTCATCGACGTGGAGGACGCAGAAGAGCTCCTCCGGGGGATAAGGTCCGCGGGGTCGCTGCCAATCGACGTCATCGTCCATTCGCCGGGGGGCCAGCTCCTCCCCAGCGTCCAGATCGCGAGAGCCCTGAGAAACCACCAGGGGAAGACCCGGGCCATCATCCCCCACTACGCCATGAGCGGCGGGACTATCATCGCCCTCGCCTGCGACGAGATCGTGATGGACCCGGACGCTGTCATCGGTCCCATCGATCCCCAGGTGGGCGACCTCATCCGAGGCTCGTACCCCGCCCACTCCTGGATCTACGCGACGGAGATGAAGGGGAAGAGCTCCGACGACGCAAGCTACATCATGCGCTCCATCTCGGAGAAGGCCCTCAGGATGATGGACATTCACCTTCACCAGCTCCTGGACGGGAGGGTGGACCAGGAGTCCTTCGCGAGGATCGAAAGAATGCTTCTCGGCGGAGAGAACGTCCACAGCCTCCCCATATCCTCAAAAGAGGCGAAGGAGATGGGCCTATCGGTATCCACCGAACTTTCGCCCCTAGTTCACAGGTACATGTCCACCTTCAGGGCGGCGAAGGGGAGCGTCGAATATCTGAAGTGACGCGACCATCCTTCGTAAACCCTCCGCGAACCTCCGCCTCAATCCATTCCATCTCCTCTCCTTCCCTCCAAGACACTCTATTCTTCAAGCTTCAAGATCTATTCCTCCATCTCCAGGGCCTCCTCCGCCGTCATCCCCCGATGGACGATGGAGCAGATCTGCTTAGTGATGAGGGTGGGGTCACGGTGCTGGAAGACGTTCCTCCCGATGGCCACGCCCCTCGCCCCGGCGCCGATGGCGTCGGCCACCATCGACAGGAATTCAGTCTCGGTCTCCGTGCGGGGTCCGCCGGCGATGACCACGGGGACGGGGCAGCCCTCCACCACCTCCTGGAAGGAGTCGGGGTCCCCGGGGTAGCTGGTCTTGACCACGTCGGCCCCCAGCTCCGCCCCCACCCGGGCGGCGTGGGCGATGTACTCGGCCCGGAGCTCGTCCTCGATCTTCTTGCCCCGGGGGTACATCATGGCCAAAAGCGGCATCCCCCAATCCTGACACTTCCGGGAGGTCTCGCCGAGGGTGGCGAGCATGGCGGACTCGTCCTCGGCTCCTACGTTCACCTGGATGCTGACCCCGTCGGCCCCCAGCTTCAGAGCCTCCTCCACCGTCGCCACCAGGACCTTGTTGTTGGGGTCGGGGCCGAGGCTGGTGGAGGCGGAGAGGTGGAGGATCAGCCCCAGGTCCCGGCCGTACCCCCGATGGCCGAAGGAGGCGGCGCCCTTGTGGACGACGGCGGCGTCCGCCCCCCCGGCAGCGACCCGGTCCGCCGCCTCCCTCACGTTCTTGATCCCTTGGATGGGCCCGACGGTGACGCCGTGGTCCATGGGGATGATCACCGTTCTCTCCGTCTCCCTGTTGAAGATCCTCTCCATCCTCACCGATTTTCCTATCAACGATATCCCTCCGATTAATAATGTATATATAAGTACATTAACGTACTATATTTAGCTTCGACGGACAGAATATTTGATATTTATAGGTTCCTGTCCGACGGCTCGCCAGCCTGAAATACGATCGATGTATCTGAGAGCAGATCGGGGAGTGATCATCATCGAGAATTCAAGATCAATTCCGGATGGGAAAGGCCGCACGATGAGGCCGGGCCCTCTCAGATCATCGATATCATCTCATCCCAAGAGAACCGTCGTCTCGTTATTAGTCTTGGGAGCAGTCCTGGCCGGCACAGCCCTGGCCGGGGGGAACATGGACTGCCCGGACTGCCCGGACTGGACCAATCTGGATCGCTGGTGGGCCAAATACCACTCGAATCCCACTCCCGCGGTCACACCCGTTTCTCCCGCAACCCCCCAGGTTCAGGCGCCAGCGAACGCGAGCTCGCCGCCGGTGAGCGAGGAAGAGCTCGATTACCCTTCCCCCGGCCTCCTGACCCGCCCGGATGACGACCTGGACGGACGCGTCCTCCTGGACGCCCGGTCTCCCCAAGACTACGAGGCGGGCCACCTTGCGGGGGCGAGGAACCTCTACTGGAGGTCCCTGAGGGCGGGGGATAGTCTGGACCTCGCCCTGGCGATCGATGCTCTGCGCAGCCTGGGGGTCAATCGGAGCGACCCCATCGTGGTGTACGGGAACGGTGACGACTCCGCATACCTCTTCTGGGCTCTCGAGTACCTGGGCCACCAGAACCTCAGCCGCCTCGACGGAGACATCTCGGCATTCCCCGATCTGGAGCTGGTCCAGAACGCCCCGGAGCCGACGGGGTCCAGTTACACCCCGGAGGTGAAGGAGCGGCTCCTGGTCAACGAGTCGATGCTGGCTATTGCTGAGGAGAGCTTCGTGGTCCAGATCGTGGACGCCAGGTCCAGCTTCTCCGACTACGCATCGTCCCGCCTCTCTAACTCCATGTACCTGAAGACCTCCGACCTCTTCTCCGACCCCCAGGCCCGCACCCTCAAGAGCGCAGCAGAGCTCGAGGAGCTCTTTTCAGGCCGGGGGCTCGATGAAGGGAAGGTCCAGCTGGTCTACGGGACCCCCGAGGCCTGCACCCTCTACTTCGCCCTGAGGACGATGGGGCATCAGGCTGCGGTCCTGGACGGAG
>DAINAQ010000107.1:0-4348 GCA_036733325.1 Methanothrix sp. | reverse complement strand
GGAGGGCGATGGAGACCCTCACCTTCTCCCCGCCGCTGAGCTGGTGGGGGTACTTATCCAGGACCGAAGGATCGAGGTCCAGAACCCTGAAGACCGGCTCCGCGTACCTCTTCGCCTCCGTGGCCGGAAACCGGGGAAAAAGCTCGCCGAATACCTCTTTGGTGAGACCGAGCTTGTCCAGGACCGCCTTTGCCTCCTCCTCGGTCATGTCGGTGAGGGTGTAGATGACATCCAGGACCTTGTCGCTGATGCCCAGCTCCTCCGCCTTCTTCCGGGCGTGATCGACGACGTCCTGACCCTTCACCCCCAGCTTATAGCCGATCTGCTCCAGGACCGTCTCCCGGGGGAAGAGGGCAAACTCCTGATACATTATGCCTATGTTCCTCCGGACCTCCATCCTCTCCCGGGAGTACTCCACCATGTCCACCCAGTCGTCTCCGAGCCGGTAGAAGACCGATCCCTGATCGGGTTTTGCTATGCCCTGAACGATCTTGAGGAGGGTGGTCTTTCCGGCGCCGCTGGACCCGATGAGGGAGGTGATCTCCCCCTCCCGGATCTCCAGGTTCAGGTCCTCGATTCTGAGCACCTCGCCGGTGCCGACCAGGTAGTTTCTCTTGTAAAGCTCCACCACCCTGATGGCCGGGGGTGCGTTGGGCCTCAGGGCGAGGGGTTCGGCCTTGCCCAGGAGGGACAGGAACCGCGATAAGATCTCGCCGGGCTCCCCCACCTCCCGGATCTCCCCTCCGTCCAGCCAGATCAGCCTGTCCGCCAGGTATCTGTGAACCTCGGGGAGGTGAGATACGACCACGGCGGTGATCCCCAGCTCCCGGTTGACGTTCTTGATGGCGTCGAGGACCTCCTGCTTCGTCGCCGGACAGGCCATGGTGGCCGGCTCGTCCAGGAGGAGGAGCTTCGGCTTTTTGGCCAGCTGTCTTGCGATCAGAAGCCTCTGCTTCTCTCCGCCGCTGAGGATGGTGGCGAGGTGCTTCGCCTTCCTATCCAGCCCCACCAGCTTCAGGTACCCCATCGCCTCTTCCATCACCTCTTCGTACTCGGGGTTGTGCTCCGTGGGGATCGTCTCGTAGCCGGTCTTTCGGGAGTAGATCCGCTTGGCCACGTTGTTGAGCGCCGACTCGGTCCAGAGGCCGAAGTCCCTCTGGAGGTGGATCGCGGTGATCTGCCTCTGTTTCTGCACCAATTCCGGCCCCGAGTCGGGCGATATCTCGAGGCCGTCGATCTCGATCCTGCCGGAGTCGAAGGTCTCAATGCCCCGCAGGATCTTCAAAAGAGTGCTCTTGCCGCTGCCGCTCTTCCCCACGATCCCCAGGATCTCTCCTTCTTTTGCGGTGAAGCTCACGCCTTTGAGGGCCTCCACCTGGCGATCTTTCAGCTGGTAGACTTTGGATAGTTTCTCAACCTGGAGCAATATCAGGACCTCCTATTATTTTTCATTTCGTCAATATATAATCATATACACATTCTCTCGCCGCAAGTTTTGCGCCGCCGACCGTTTACGAGCCTGTTACGTTGCCTGGTTACATGCCCGATTGTGCCTTGTTAAGTGCCCGGTCGCTTGGGCCGGCTACATGCCCATTCTCCTTCACGAAAGCTTCAGACGGTATCGGCGCTCGGCATGGGGCTCAAAGGAGCAAAGGCTCTCCCGTCGGCGGCTCACCCTACCGGTGGCCATCCCTCTGGAGGTCTCACCGGATCTTGGTCCCCGGCGGGACGGGCTTCTCCGGGCCGAGGAGGACGGCGGCATCGTCGAGGTCGGCGGCCAGGAGCATCCCCCGGGACTCGACCCCGAAGAGCTTGGCGGGCTCGAGGTTTGTGAGGACGACGATACGTCGGCCCACCAGATCCTGGGGTCGGTGGGTTTTGGCGATCCCGGCCACGATCTGCCTCTCCTCTGAGCCGATGTCGACCATGAGCCGGAGGAGCTTATCGGATCCCTTGATCCCTTCCGCTGACAACACCACCCCGATTCTGATCTCCAGGCGCTTGAAGTCTTCGTACCTTATGACGTCCATCTTCTCTTCCCCCTTCGTTCCGCCCTTCTTCGCCTCGATGGCGGCTATCCTCCCCCTGAATATCTCGTCCAGGCCGGATACGAGGGAGTCGTCCATCTTGCTGAAGATGTGCTCGGGGGCGCCGAGCCGCCTTCCCGCCTCCATGGCAACCAGGGCGTCGTCGAAGGAGGCATCAGCTGCGGTTCCTTCAAGTCCCAGCTGTCTCCAGGCCGACTCCATCTTCACCGGCATCACCGGCTGGAGGATGATGGAGAGGGCTTTGGCGATCAAAAGGCAGTTTCTCAAAACGGCTCCGCAGCGGGCCCGGTCGGTCTTGGCGAGCTTCCAGGGCTCGTTCGCCTGGAAGTAGGTGTTACCATAGTCGGCCAGGGCCATGGCCCCGTCGGCCATCTTCTTGAACTCGTATTCGGCGAGGGCGGCCTTCACCTCGGCCAGGGTCGTCTCGATCTTCGCCCTCACCTCGGGGTCGATCTCGCCTTCGGGGACCGACCGGTCGAAGTTCTTGGAGGTGAAGGTCACGGCCCGGTTGACGAAGTTGCCCAGGGCCCCCACCAGCTCGCCGTTGACCTTATCTCCGAAGATCTTCCAGGAGAAGTTCAGCTCCTTGGTGTGGGAGGTGTAGGAGGCCAGGTAGTACCGGAGGAGGTCAGGGTGGAGCCCTTTATCCAGATAATCGTCGATCACCCAGACCACGTAACCTCGGCTCTTGGAGAAGGTCTTGTTATCGATCTTGAGCATGCCGCTGGCGACGACGGCGCTGGGGAGGGTGTAGCCCGCCCCCAAAAGCATCGCCGGCCAGAAGATGCAGTGGTGGTAGACGATGTCCCCTCCGATGAAGTGGACGATTCGAGAGGGGCGTCTCCAGTAGCTCTCCCAGTCGCCCCCGGTCCGCTTCGCCCACTCCTCGGTGAAGGAGATGTAGCCGATGGGAGCGTCCACCCAGACGTAGACGACCAGGCCCTCGGAGCCTGGGAACTTGACCCCCCAGTCCAGGTTTCGGGTGATGCACCAGTCTTTCAGCTCCTGTTTGACCCACTCCAGGGCGTAGTTTCTGGCGTTCTGGGTCCCTCCCAGCCCTTCGAGGTACTCGATGAGGAAGTCGCTGAAGGCCGAGAGCTGGAAGAAGTAGTGTTTCTGGGTCCGATACTCGGCCCCGCTGCCGCAGACCTTGCAGACCGGATCTGCGATCTCGCCGGGCTCCAGGTGGCGGCCGCAGCCCTGGTCGCACTCGTCGCCCCGGGCGGGGGCGCCGCAGTAGGGGCAGGTACCCTCCACGTACCTGTCGGGGAGGAATCGATCGCAGGAGGGGCAGTAGGCGAGCTGGATCTCCTGGGGGTAGACGTACCCCTCCTCCATCAGGGCTTCGACGATGGACCGGGTCCGGTGGTGGTTTGAGGGGTCGTCGGTGTTTCCGAAGTAGTCGAACTCCACCTCCATCCGCCGGAAGACGTCGTCAAAGTGGTCGTGGTATCGGGACACCAGCTCCGTGGGGGTCGTCCCCCTCTCCTCGGCGTTGACCACGATGGGCGTTCCGTGAGAGTCGGAGCCGCAGATGAAGAGGGGCTTTTTTCCCATCTTCTTCAGCCCCCGGACGTAGATGTCGGCGGGGACGTAGGTTCTAAGGTGGCCGATGTGACAGGGGCCGTTGGCGTAGGGCAGTCCGCAGGTTACGAGTGTTGGAAGTTCGGATGGAGCCAAATCAGAACACCTGGCGAGGGCTATGCCCAAACTTCCTGATATACGTTTCCCATCCCAAAAATAAATGATACCAATCGAGGGTGGAAGGCCCGGTCGTCAGACGCTTCCTCGACCATCCGGCCTTTCAGCCCTCAGAGTTCAGATCCAGCCTGGATCACCGGGCAGACCTCATAGCTATTTCGATGATACAGCGCTAATCGGCACATAGCGCTAATCGGTATAGCACTAATTCGACACTAGCACTAATCGGCCTTCAACGCCTCCCAGTATGCATCGAAGTTCAGCTGAACCTCGTTCAGATGGGCGACTACCTCCTGATCAATGGAAAGGCTCTCGTTACTTACACACGGGCACGGGGCGGAAAGCTCCCGGGCGTCAACGCCATTTACAAACTCCATGCTCACCGCGCCTGTGGGGCCCATCGTCACCGCCACTCCGAACCTGCCGTCCTCCTGGAAAGTCATGGAGGGGTTCAGGATGGCGTCATCGATGGGGGCGATGTCTATCATCTCTGGGCCTCCGACTCCGTCCACGCCCCCACCTCCACCGCAGCAGCCGTCCGCCGCGGTCGAGAGGAGCATGGCCGCCAGCACCAGCAAAACTATCGATCTCATCTTCAT
>DAINAQ010000106.1:0-4357 GCA_036733325.1 Methanothrix sp. | reverse complement strand
CAAGGCCGTAAAGGACCAGCTTCTCTTTTGACGTAAGTTTCAGAGGCATCTTGGGCTTCAAGTTGCATTTTTTACTATTAATAGATTGCCTTTTAGGCATTTTAAATTGAATGCCGCCTCATAAATGAGAGATCAAGATCACATTTTTAGCAGGAAACGGGTCGGGGATCTCAGGAAAGGCGGGGCTTCAGTCGAGATCAGCCGTCCTCCTCCTCTCTCGCACAAGAAAAGGCGAATCATGCCCGGGCACCACCAGGTCAGCAACCTCCACGATCCGGGCCATGCTCTTCAATGCCAGCTCCCGATCCGCATGGAGGCGGGGAGGAACCCACTTCAGAAAGTTTCCCATCAGGGGGAGGGCGTCTCCCGCCATCACCATCCGCCGGGAGGATTCGCAGACGACGGAGATGCTGTCCAGCGTATGGCCCGGAGTCTCCATGATCCAGACTCCGGGGGCGACGACATCCCCCTCCTTCAGGACGACCTCCCGCATATCCTCCCCCATATCCTCCCCCATATCCTCCCGCATTCCCTCCAGTCTTTCCAGCTTATCCTCCTGCGTGCCCGCAAGTCTTCCCCCTCCTCGGCCCACGCCCGAGAGGACCCGAGCCCGAGTGAAGATGGCGTTGTTCCCGCAGTGGTCGGGATGGCCGTGGGTGTTGATGACCAGGTCGATGTCCTCCGGAGATAGGCCGAGCCCCGCCAGCCGATCGATGATCGTCTCCCGCTCGTCCTCAAGGCCGGTGTCCACGACGATCTTCCTGGTCCCGGCGAGGATCAGGGTCACCGAGGACCGGGCGTCCAGGATCTCCCCCTCCTCGTTCCTTTCGAGATGGCCTGCCTTCAGCAAGATGGCCCGGGGTCGGGGCGGAGGCCGAGGCTGGCCCGAGATCTTCGCCTCAACTGGTGACCCCATCGAATCCTCCGCCTCGTTCCGCCAAATTTCAGATCCGGAGCCGTCCCAGAGTCCAGAATGTCAGTCCAGCAGGGGCGCGAGCTTCGAGATGAGCCGGTCCACCTGCTCCACCGCGGTCCCTATGTACCGGTGGGGGTCGAGGAGCTCCTCGATCTCCTCGGACGTCAGATGGCCTGCGACCGTCTCCTCCTGGGCCAGGACCTCGGCCAGGGTCTTTCCCTCCTCCACGGCCCGCATGGAGGAGCTTCTCATGATCTCGTGGGCCTTCTGCCTTCCTACGCCCCGTTTCGCCAGCTCCACCATCACCGACTCCGCCATGTTCAGGCCACTGAGGAGGTTGAGGTTTCGCTCCACCTGGTCGAGGTTGATGGAGAGCCCCTCCAGGATCCGGGCGGTGAGGGCGAGGATGTGGTCGGTGAAGATGAAGGCCTCGGGGAAGAGGATCCTCTCGCAGCTGGAGTTGGTGAGGTCCCTCTCGTCCCAGAGGGGGATGTTGGCGAAGGCGGGCTCGATCTGGGCCCGGACCACCCGGGCGAGGCCGCAGACCTGCTCGGACTTGATGGGGTTTCTCTTGTGGGGCATGGTGCTCGAGCCCACCTGCTTCTTGCCGAAGACCTCACTGACCTCTCCGATCTCGCTTCTCTGAAGGGTCCTGATCTCCACACAGATCTTGTCGAGGGTCGAGGCGACGAGCCCCATCCAGCAGATCATCTCGGCGTGGCGGTCCCTCTGGACGACCTGGTTTGAGACGTCCACCTCGGTCAGGTCCAGGAGCTCCATCACCCTCGACTGGATCTTCATCCCGTTTCTGCCGAAGGCGGCCTGGGTCCCCACGGCGCCGCTCATCTTCCCCACGGCGGCCCGGGGCGCGAGCTGCCCGAGCCTCTCCAGGTGGCGGGCCATCTCGGAGGCCCAGACCGCGAACCGGAGGCCGTAGGTGGTGGGAACGCCGATCTGACCGTGGGTCCTCCCGGCGCAGACGAGCCCCTTGTGCTCCTCGGCCCGCGCCAGCAGGACCCCCAAGACCCGCTTCACCTTCTCCTCCAGGACGGCGAGGGAGGCCTTGATCTGAAGCCCGGTGGCCGTGTCCAGGATGTCGTTGGAGGTGGCGCCCAGGTGGACCCACTCTCCCGCCTCCTCGCAGGACTCGGCGAGGGCGTGGACGACGGCCATCATGTCGTGGCCGATCTCGTCCTCGATCTCTTTCGCCCGCTCGGGGCTGGCCCTTTCAGAGGCCCGGAAAATGTCGTCTGCGGCCCCCGCCGGGATCAGACCCAGCTCCTCCTCGGCCCGGGAGAGGGCGGCCTCGACCCGGAAGAGGCAGCGGAACCTGTACTCCTCCGACCAGAGATCTTTCATCTCCGGATTTCCGTAACGAAACTCGATGGGATGGATCGCCATAATCAAAGCTCCAGATGGTGATGAGGGAGGGGATAAAAGGAGGTTTTGGTCCGGGAGCCAAAGCATCGAATATGAGAAATTTCGTTTCTTGATCGCTATTCTGCCTCTATTCGCCATTTAAGCGATACTTTTATCGCTCAGTTCGATATCTTGAGATCTGATCACGATGACTCCTGGCCTCGCCTTCAGAAACAATCACAACTTATTCTCCAACTACTACCTGGACGAAAGAGTCAAGCATAATGATGAGTGGCGTGATGACGGAGAGGAACTCGACGAGGCTTTCAGGGGGATAAAGAAGCTCTTTAAAAAGAAGATCAAGATATTCCAGAACTGCAGCGAGGCGATGTTGGAAGACTCCCTGATAAGGCCTATATTCAGAATTCTAGATCACCATTTCGGAATACAGGAATCGGTGTATAAGGGAGCATACAGGCCAGATTATAGCTTCTTTCCGGATTTGGACAGCCTGACAGAGGCTTACGGCCACAGGGAGAGCGACGATTTTTATCTCAAGGCCGTGGCGATAGGTGACGCCAAAGCCTGGAACGTATCTCTCGATAAAACCCAGAAGAGGGTTGGCGGTTTTAACATCCAGAACCCGAGCTATCAGATCGACATCTACCTTCGGAACACGCCGCCAGAATGGGCTATTCTGACAAACGGGAGCCGGTGGAGGCTTTATCACCAGGATACGAGCTACAGGCTTGACAGCTACTACGAGATCGATCTCTTAGACCTCGTCGAGAGGGGATCGTTGGATGAGTTCAAGTATTTTTACCTGTTCTTCAGGCGTAGTGCCTTCTTGCCTGGAAGGGACGGCAGTTCATTTCTTGATCGGGTGAAAGAGGGAAGCGTAGCCTACACCAAAAAGGTGGGTGACGACCTCCAGGAGAACGTCTACAAGGCGATGAAAGTTCTGGCAGAGGGATTCTTGCAGAGCCGATCGAAAGGGCTCGATCCGGCAGAGTCCAGCAGACTTATTGAGGAGGTCAGGGAGAACTCCCTGCGGCTCCTATACCGCCTTCTCTTCATCTTCTATGCGGAGAGCAGGGACCTTCTCGACGTCAGAAACGAGCACTACAGACAGCTCAGCCTCCAGAGGCTGAAGATGGAGGTTGCAGAGAAGCTGGATGGGCGAGAATTGCTGCTTCCGATAAGCACAACCTTCTGGGATAGGCTCTCAAACCTCTTCCGGCTGATCAACGATGGGAGCGAGAAGTTCGGAATTTCGAGGAGCGAGTTTTACATCCCACCTTATAACGGCGGCCTCTTCGACCCCGATAAAAACCCGTTCTTCACCGAAAACAGAGTTGGGGATCGGTTCGTGGCGGAGGCGGTCGACCTTCTCGCCCGTTCAAACGAGGGAGAGAAGAAGGTCTTCGTCGATTACTCCTCCCTTGAGATCCGCCACCTGGGGTCGATCTACGAGGGGCTCCTCGAATATCGGCTGAGGGTCGCGGAAGAGGAGATGGTGGCGGTCTCCGAGAAGGGAGCTGAAAGGTGGCTTCCCGCGATGGAGGCCAGAGGCGATGCCAAGAAGGCGAGCGAGCGGGTCTCTATTGGCGGGGTCTACCTGGTGACCGACAAGGGCGAGAGAAAGGCGACGGGCTCCTACTACACCCCCGACAGCCTGGTAAAGCACCTGGTGGAGAGCGCCATCGACCCCCTGATCAAGCCGAAGATCGAGGAGTGCATGATGAACTCCGGCGAGGAGTTCGTCGATTACCTTCTCTCCCTGAAGGTGATCGACCCGTCGATGGGAAGCGGCCACTTCCTAGTGGAGGCGACCGACCACCTGGCCCGGTATCTGATCCAGGCGAAGATGACGGCGGCCCCTGAAGGTGAGGACGAGGAGGAGGAGGTGGCAGAGCACGACATCCAGTGGGCGAGGCGGGAGATCGTCCGAAACTGCATCTACGGCGTGGACTTAAACCCCATGGCCGTCGAGCTGGCAAAGCTCTCCCTCTGGCTCACCACCGTCGCCTCGAACAAGCCTTTGAGCTTCCTCGACCACCACCTCAAGTGCGGAAACAGCCT
>DAINAQ010000105.1:0-4385 GCA_036733325.1 Methanothrix sp. | reverse complement strand
TTCCCCTTCTTCTCTACCTTTTCAGCCAATTTTAGACCCTCCTTATCCTACAGATACAGATTTTTGCGCTCTGTCTCTCCGGTTATGGTGGACGCATCTCCCCTCGGCGTCGTGAACGCCTGCTTCAGGGTCGCCCAACATCCTTTCCACCCATCATAGGCCATCGAGTGGAACCATCATGATTAACAATGTTCATGATTAATAAAGTTACTGCCTTGTTAATCGTTATAGAGCCAAGAATTTGAGCATATATAAAAAAATAATTTTAAGTGAGCATCACTTTCCCTCCGACACCTTCCCGGATTTCGTATCTGCGGAGGACGGAATTGCAGAGTAATCTGTTTTCACGGGCTGAATCAAAGACATCTTATCAAAAAAGACGATATAGAAAATTGAACGTCGGATCTGTCGGGCAGCCGTCGATCTATCGGGCCACCATTCCTGCAAGGTAGAACGGGGTCGTCTTGACGATCTCAAATTCATGGACGCTCCCGAGAGGAAGCGGCTCGCAAATCGCGATCTTCCTGTAGTTCTCCGACCTTGCCATCACCGTCCCCTCCCTTCCCCTCTCTGTCACCTGCGCGATGACCGTCTCTCCGAGGTAGCATCCGTTTCTCCTCCCCGCGATCTGTTGCCAGAGTCGGGTGATCCGTCTCGATCTCTCCTTCTTGAACCGCGATGGCATATCTTTGAGGTTGCTGGCGGCGGTTTCCGGCCTTGATGAGTACATGGTGACGTTGACCTTGTCGGGCTCCGCCCTTCTGATCAAAAGCTCGGTGGCCCTGAAATCCTCCTCGGTCTCGCCGGGAAAGCCCGCGATGACGTCGGTGTAAAGGGTCAGATCCGGAAATGTCGCCCTGAACTGAGCGGCCATATCCAGAAAATCTCGGGGCGAGTACCCCCTTCTCATGGACAACAGGACCCTCTCCGAGCCGGACTGGACGGGGAGATGGAGGAACTTGTAGACCTTGGAGCTCTCATACGACTGGATGAGATCGCCGAGGATGGGGCTCAGACGGTCCGGGTTCATCATCCCGATCCTCACCCTGAAGTCGCCCTGGATACCGGTGACTGCATCGATCAGCTCCGGGAGGCTCGACCCCATGTCCAGGCCGTAGGCGGCGGCGTCCTGGGAGGCGAGTCGAACCTCTGCCGCCCCCTCCGTCAGGCGGCAGCGGACCTCTTTGGCCACCTCTTCAACGCTCCTGCTCAAAAGCCTCCCTCTCGCCCGCCTGACGATGCAGTAGCTGCACTCTCCGGCGCATCCCTCCGATATGTTGACGACGGCGCAGAGCTTTTTGGCAGGTCGGAGACTTCGCGGCTTTGGCGGCTCGGGTTTGAAAGAATCGCCGATCCTGATGGCAAGAGGGCGGTCGAGGACCCCTACCACCTCCCTGCACCAGATATCCCGGACCGCATCGGGGATCGCCGCTGAGAGGCAGCCTGCGATGACCAGCCTCTCCCCCTGAAGCTGGAATAGTCTCTTCACCATCTTCCTCTCGGTCCTCTCGGTGACGGCGCAGGTGTTGACGATCACCAGATCGGCCTTCTCCAGAGGCGAGGGGAGATGCCCCTTCTCCGTCAGCGCGGAGCTGAAGGCGTCGGAGTTCCCCTGGTTTGCGGTGCAGCCGTAGGTCTCAATGTAAAATCTCATCTTCGCCACCCTCAGAGCAGCCGCCCGGTCGGTCAGCGATTCCGAGACTTCCCGGCTCAGTCTTCGATATCTTCCGGTTCATTTGCCCTTTTTCGCCGATCCCTCATCCGCCATAGCGTCTTCGATCTCAGGCGCCGAGCACCCTTTCGCCTCTGGGGATGTATCTGGGGAGCTGGTCTTCTCTTCCTTGTGGACCTGATAAACTCCCACCACGATCCCCATCAGGGCGGGGGCCAGGAAGAATCCGCCGATCCCCGCCACCAGCACTCCGCCAACGAAGGAGAGGATGACGAGAAGGGGGTGGATGGTCGACTTTGTGGATACGATGTAGGGCCTGATGATCAGGTCCGAGGGGAGGTAAATGAAGGCGGTGGCTGCGGCGAAGAAGAAGAGGGCGTCGAAGAGCCCCATCTCAATGTATCTGTAGAAGGTTATGGGGACTATCACCAGCCATGACGAGAGGACCGGGATCATCCCCGATATGAAGACGATGCTGGCCAGGGCGAAGGGTCTGGGAATCCCGAAGGCGTAAAAGACCATGGCAGAGATCAGGCCGCTGACGATGGCGGTGTAGATCGCCCCGATGAATATGCCGGAGAGGATGCTGTCGATACGGGTGCTGTACTTTTTGTAGACGGCTATGTTCTCAGAGGGGAGGATGGTGAGCACCCCCCTGGCCAGCCTCCCCCCGTCCATGAGGAGGAAGTAGCAGACGTAAATCGAAGCTATGAGGTTGAGGCCGGTGAGGACCAGGGACATGCCATAGGAGAAGACTGGGAGGCTCGATAGGACCCGGGCCAGGATCCCGATCAATGTAGTAAGGCTGCCCGTCAGGTCCTCGTAGATGACTGGAGTGATATCGCGAATCTCAGGGAGGATCTCATAGCTTTCGAGGGGAAGGTCAAAGCTCCTGATGAACGATCCCGTCCTTCGGACGATCTCTCCCTGGTTTTCCACCATCCAGTTCAGCTGGGAGATCACCTCGACCCCGCCGAGGCCCAGGATGAGGATGATGGGTAGGATGATGGCGGTGGTGGCGGCCGCGGAGCCGAGGCGTCTGCGCCGGCCGAACTTGTCTCTTATCGGCCTGGCCACGTAGGCGAAGACCACCCCCAGGATGATCCCGTCCATGAGGGGGAAGAGGAAGTAGGATATGAGGAGAAGGATGAAAAGGATGGGCAGGATGATCCAGGCGTTCTCGGCGATTTGGGATCGAAGATCTTTCTCCAAGTAATCTGCCCCTGGCCTGACTGGACCATCAATCGATAAATAACTTTGTGGAGGGGATTTGATCGAGGGGGGGAGGATTGAGGGGGAGGATCTCTAGTCCCCCTCTTCAGGCGGCCAACGCTATATTCAAGCTCAGTTTTGCTCTGCTCAGCTCTGTGCAACTTTCAGGCCCGGCCCGGCTTTGGAAGCTCCACGGTCGTCAGGACGTTGTCCGACCCCTCGACGATCTCTTGCTGGGTTACGCCCCGGAGGCTGGCCGCGAGAACCGCGCCGCCGGCGCCGACCCCCTCTTTGGCGCTGCCGCGGGCGTAGCAGCTGAGGGCCGGTATCCTGGACCTCTCAAGGCCGGGGTCGGCCATGTACCATTTCCGCCCCAGCTCCTCCACCGTCTCCACGAAGCTGGCGTTCCGATCCTCCACGATGTACCTGGTGGTGGCTATGGATACGTCCCCTGAAAGGCCCAGAGCGTCGGCGGCGCAGAGGACCGCGGCCATCTGGGTCCCACCGGCCAGGACCGCCTTCGTCCCCGAGAGGCCCTTGAGCAGACCCAGAACGCAGGGCATCATGGGGTCGCCAAGCTCCCGAAGGGCCCTGAGCGGCTCGGCCCTCATGGACCCAAAGGAGGCGCCGCAGCGTTCCATGGCCAGATCGACGATCTCCTGCTTTTTGGCCATGGGGTGATTCAGAAGGCTGCTGGAGACCCTGCCGTCGCGGCCCAGGGCCTGCATCACGGCCATGGCGGTGGTCGTCCCCCCCGCGATCGACTCGCCGATGAAGATGCAGTCGGAGAAGGCGGCGAGCTTCTTTCCCAGGAGCGCAGCTCGGTCCATGATCTCGGAGGCGTCGGGGACCGCCGGCGCAAACCTGATGTCGCTTCCGGCCGAGCCGCTCATGTCCACGTAGGGGACGGCGGGCTTTCTTCGCAGGCCGCTGGTCACAAAGAGGGAGGGGATCCCCGAGAGGCTGAGGGCGGCCTTGGTCACCACCGCCGGGGTCGTCGCCCCCTCCGGAGACGCCGGGACCTCCGGAATGGTCACGATCTTGTGCAGCTCCACCAGCTCCGCGTCGGCGCTGGGGGTGTAGTCGGTGAGGTCCGGCGACGCCCCCGCTGCGCTCAGGCCGGGGATCTTCCCGGTGTCGGTGTTGGAGAGGACGCAGAGGAAGAGGGGCCGCTCTGGCCGGTAATCAAAATGAGGGTGGATCCAGTCTTGCATGATCAATATGGTGTCTTGTGAGGTATAAAAACGCAACGCTATAGGAGTTAAGACAAGTAAATTTTACTTGATCGACGGAAAAGCGGGGTTGACGAGCGATTACCGCTTTATAGCTTGTAGGCAGGTACGTTGTGCTCTCTCTTCGAGTAGTTAGGCGGAACGCTGTGGAGTTCCTTCCTTTTCTGCCATGATCGGTCCTGTCCATTACCTCCAAAGCCCCGATCACTCGATTAAATTCACCTCCACCATCTCGCCCTTCTCCCTTCCTTCGAGCTCCTCCGGCACCA
>DAINAQ010000104.1:0-4387 GCA_036733325.1 Methanothrix sp. | reverse complement strand
GGATGAGAACACCAACTCCAGGCAGGTATCCTTCGGGGCTTTTATCTTTTGCCTTCCGCCTTTAGCTTTGCATTTTCTTCCATCGTCCTCAGCATTCCGGGAGCCATCACAAATTTTAATATCCCTCCGGGGCGATCAAAGGCTGATGGAACTGAAAGAAGCCCTGGCGGGACGAAGGTCGGTGAGGCGGTACACCGATCGGCCCGTGGGTCGCGATCTTATCGCATCCCTGCTGGAGGCGGCGGAGACCGCACCCTCGGCCGGAAACATGAGGGCCCGGGAGTACTACGTGGTCACCAGGACCGAGCTGAAGCTGGCCCTCGCCGCGGCCGCCTACGGCCAGGAGCACCTGGCATCCGCTCCCGTGGTGGTGGTGGTATGCGCCGACCCCGCGCGGTCCGGGAGGCGGTACGGCGACCGGGGCCAGCTCTACTCGATCCAGGACGCTGCCTCGGCGACGACGTGCCTCCTACTCGCGGCCTTCGATCGAGGGCTAGCAAGCTGCTGGACCGGCGCCTTCGACGAGTCCATGGTGAGGGAGATCCTGAACCTTCCCCGCCGCCTGGTCCCGACGGCCCTGATATCCATAGGCTGGCCCGCCGAAATGCCGGCGCCCCCACCGGGCCGGGACATGACGGAGGCAGTCCACTGGATCGAGGGCTGAAGGCGGGGCTGCGGGAGATCGTCGACGCCATCCTCTCCGGCGAGGTCTCAACCCAGGCGGACCTGGAGAGGATGAAGCGGAAGGCCGGACGGGAGCTCGGACTCTCCGACCTGCTCAAGAACGCCGAGATCCTGGCCACAGCCTCTGAGGCGGAGCGGGACCGGCTGAAGCTTCTGGTGAGAAAGCCGACCCGGACCCTCTCGGGGGTGGCGGTGGTGGCGGCGATGACCTCTCCCGCCCCCTGCCCCCACGGGGTCTGCGTCCCCTGCCCCGGCGGCGTCGCCCGCCGGGACGGCTCTCCCACCCCCCAGAGCTACACCGGACGAGAGCCCGCGGCCCTGCGGGCGATTCAGCAGGGCTACGACCCCTACCGCCAGGTGAGCGTCCGGCTCAGACAGCTCGCGGAGATAGGCCACCCCCTGGACAAGGTGGATCTGATCGTCATGGGAGGAACAATCACCTCCAGGCCCCTGGGCTACCAGAGCTGGTTTGTGAAAAGGTGCCTTGAGGCGATGAACGAATATCCGAGCTCTGCCCCCAATCCTGAGGGCTCAGAGATTCAGATCTCCCCAAAGAGCTTTCGAGAAGTGGCCCTGGAGAACGAATCCTCGCGAGTTAGAAACGTCGGCACCACCTTCGAGACGAGGCCCGACTGGTGCAGCCCGTCCTCGATCCGGAACATGCTGTTTCTTGGGGGGACCAAGGTGGAGCTGGGGGTCCAGTCCACCGACGACGACCTCCTCGCCAGGATGAGGCGCGGCCATACCGTCCAGGACTCCATCAACGCGAACCGGGACCTAAGAGAGGCGGGGCTGAAGGTGGGGTTTCACATGATGCCTGGGCTTCCAGGCTCCGACCCAGAGAGAGATCTCGCCTCCTTCCGGACCCTCTTCGATGACCAGGAATTCAGGCCCGACTACCTGAAGATCTACCCCGCCCTGGTGGTGGAGGGAACCGAGCTGTATGATCTCTGCCTCAGGGGCGAGTACGCGCCCCTGGGGGACGATGAGGCCGCTGAGCTGATCTCCAGGATCAAGGAGATGATCCCCCCTTACACCCGGCTCCAGCGGGTCCAGAGGGACATCCCGGCCCCGGCGATAGCCGCCGGCGTCAAGAAGAGCAACCTCCGCCAGCTGGCAAAGGAGCGGCTCCTGGCCAGGGGCGGCACCTGCCGGTGCATCAGGTGCAGAGAGGCGGGTCTGCGAGGGGTTTCTGAGGACGCCGAGGTATTCCAGAGAGATCTGAGCTATCGGGCCTGCGGCGGGGAGGAGCGCTTCCTCTCCTACGAGGGCGACGACGGGACCCTGGCGGCATTTCTGCGGCTGAGGCTCTCGGAGGATGCCCGGGTGAGGGAGCTTCACGTCTATGGACCCATGACCCCCCTGGGAAAGAGGGGCGGGTGGCAGCACCGGGGCTTCGGATCGAGGCTTCTCGCCCGGGCCGAGGAGATATCCCTGGAGGCAGGATACGATTCGCTGAAGGTCACCAGCGGCATCGGCGCAAGGCCATACTATCGGCGGCACGGCTGCGAGCTCCTGGACCCTTACATGGTCAAGGATCTCGGCTGATCCGATCACCGGATCTTTTCAGAACCCTCAGGGGGGAGGGCATTCGGGGATGCAGTTCATGGCCAGGAGGAGAAGGAGGACGGCAGCTCCGATCAAGATGAGATGGTTTCGGAACTTCCTCCACCTGACCTCGGCCATCATGACCCCGATATTTGAGGCCGATAGGCACGCCATCAGAATCATCCTCACCTCTATCGATTCGGGAAAAATGAGCGCCTTGGACGGCCCGACCGTTCTGCTGGTCGGGGAGGCAAAACCCGAACCACTTCTGTTAATTGTGTAATTAATCCTAAATAAACCTTGCCAACAATCTCAAAAAAGAGATCCGCAGGCAACATCCTGGGATATCGGATAATGTATTTGTCGCGGAAGATGCGGTTTTTTTTCCGTCTCCTCAATGCACGATGCTCGCCATCATCTCGTTGGAATATAGCTGGAATATATATTGTTGTTACATATTTGAACGGCAGTGCGAAAGGATTATTTACGGGAACTCGAATATGCCCAGAGGGTGATGAATCGTGACAGACTGGCCCATCCTCCTGCTGATCATGGAAGGGATACCGTTCCTGGCCTTCGTTTACTACCTGGATCACAAGAAGAAGATGTACCTCCTGGAGAGGGGTGGAGGGGATCAGGCCAGGGAGGAGCCTCTTGAGGTCAGGCTTGAGAGGCGTCTATCCAGCGGCCTATTTCTCTCGCTGACCGGGTTTTCGCTCCTGGCCTCTCCGAATCTGGCGAGGTTTGCGGGCATCGAGACCGATCTCACCTTCCAGCTCTTGGTCATGGGGATCGTCGTCCTCTGCTCCGGTCTCGCCATGATCCTCGGGTACGGGATCATGAGGGGAAGAAAGCTCTACTCCACCTCAGAGGGCGCGTTGGAGTTCAAGTGAGCAAGCCTAGACAATGGCCATCGGCTCCGTGGAGACTCTTATGGCAGCGTCTCCGATCTCCGGAATTGAGTCGCCCATACGCAGCCGCAGCGCAATCCAGCCTTCGATGACGGATATCAGCTCCTTTCGGCACTCTTCAACCGTCGCGCCGGTGGCCCAGACGCCCTCAAGCTCCGGGACCTCTCCGAAGACGGTCTTAGTGTCGTCTATGAGCTTATACTCCGCCTTGTCCAGGGCTGCCTGGATGGATTCTGCGAACATAACAGAATATTATTGATTGGTGATGGATTTAACCTTATCCGAGCCGAGACAGCCAGTGGACTTCTGATGCTCTAATGGATGCCCTACATGTCCGGAAGGGCGACCAGCTTCGAGGTTGCGGGCGGTTCCAGGTGTCAGAAGAGCGTCCTGGGGCACCGCTCTACCACTCCCCAAAGAAGGTGGACATCCCATATCCATCACCGAAGGCTTGTAGTTATAAAGTCTCAATTCAGAAGATCTTCGACCTCTAGGCCTGACTGGCTCAAAATCGCCTTCAATGTACCTTTCTTAAGTTCATCATGGAGAGGGACCGAAAAAACGATCTCTCCCTTCTGGAGCACCACGTGGCTTCCCGTCTGCCTTTTGACAGAAAATCCCTTTCTGACGAGTATCTTTATCAGCCGTTCTCCCGAGATCACCGGGAGCTTAACAGACATCCGCTAGCTCCACTTTCAGGACCTCGGCGTTCTCAACCAGAAGCTCTTGGCTGAGAACCTCCAGAACGAGCCCGATCGCCTCCTTGATGTTCATCAGGGCCTCCTCTTTCGTTTCGCCCTGACTTATGGCCCCAGGCAGTTCGAGGCACCGGACAGTATAACCTCCCTCTTCCTGATGTTCGAGGACGACGGTGTACTTCATCGTGATAATGGTTGATGAAGGGTATATTTAACAATTTATAACAGGAGGCCTCATCCGATCCGACGGCGGCCCGGAGCGCTGCTCTCGCCGAAGCTGGGATAAGTTTTTAGGGAGATCATCCAAAAGTAAGCCATCAAAGGTTCCATCTTCCGAGGCGCATAGGATGACAAAGGATGCGATCATCACCCTTTCCATAAACGAGGCGGGAACCCCACCGCAATCCACCTTCCTCTTTAACGTCATGGTGAATGGCGAGCTCGTTGCCAGCAACCAGAGCCTCTCGCCCGAGGAATCGAAGGCGGTGCAGGAGATCTCCCGCCGCTACAACGCCCTCTTCGAAGGAGGATGCGCGCCGAAATTGG
>DAINAQ010000103.1:0-4393 GCA_036733325.1 Methanothrix sp. | reverse complement strand
GGATCAGGATCTTTCCCGCCCTCCACCGGTTCGTCGCTCGAAGGGAGGAGAGGACAGCCCAGGTCGAGATCGACGGCCGGATCTTCGAGGTTCGGCTGAAGGTCAGCTTCGTCGGAGACGAGCTACTCTCGATCAAGGCCGAGCACGACGACTGCAGGAGGATCGCGGCGGATGCGGGCCTCCCCCTGAGGGAGGTATCGAGGAGGGTGGAGGAGCGGGCCTGGAAGGAGATGGGCTGAAGAGCTCCGTCGGGCCGTCCCTCCAATCAGCAGGGTATTCCCATATGACCAGACGGCCGGAGCAACCCATATGACCAGACGGCCGGTGTATTCCCAGCTGACGAGAGGAAGGCTTCCGGGGTTATTACGACCCGCCAAGCTTATCGCAAGGTTCTTCTATCTATAGCGGTCAATCCATCCGGTGGTGCATTTTCATGAGTTCTGATGCCTCCAGCAGGCTCTTCGAGGTCGCCAAGAGGCTGATGCCGGGGGGCGTCAGCAGCCCGGTCCGGGCCATCTCCCCATACCCCTTCTACGTCTCCAGGGCCGAGGGCCCCTACCTCTGGGACGTGGACGGAAATAAGCTCATCGACTACTGCCTCGCCTACGGCCCCATGATCCTGGGACATCGCCACCCAGTGGTCATGGAGCGGGTGATCGATCAGCTGGAGCGGGGCTGGCTCTACGGCACCCCCTCGGAGCTGGAGGTGGCCCTGGCCGAAAGGATCATCGGGCTTTATCCGGGCATCGATATGCTCAGGTTCGTCAGCACCGGGACCGAAGCCACCATGGCAGCCCTGAGGATCGCCCGGGGCTTCACCAAGAGGGACAGGATCGTCAAGGTGGAGGGCGGATTTCACGGGGCCCACGACTCGGTCCTGGTGAAGGCTGGCTCTGGAGCGACGACCCTGGGCACCCCCGACTCCCTCGGCGTCCCCAGGGACACGGCCAAAAACACCCTCCAGGTCCCTTACAACGACCTCTCGGCCATCGAGGCCGCCCTCGACGAGTTCGGGGGGGAGGTGGCGGCGGTGATCATGGAGCCGGTCCTGGGGAACATCGGACCCATCCTCCCCGAGGAGGGCTATCTGGAGGGGGTGAGAAAGGTGACCGAGGAGCACGAGGTCCTCCTCATCTTCGACGAGGTGATCACCGGATTCCGGCTCGGCCTGGGCGGGGCCCAGACCTTCTACGGCGTCGTCCCCGATTTGACCACCCTGGGCAAGATCATCGGCGGCGGCTTTCCCATCGGGGTCGTGGGCGGGAGGCGCGAGCTGATGGAGATGGTGGCCCCCAGCGGCGGGATCTACCAGGCCGGAACCTTCAACGGCAGCCCCGTCTCTCTGGTCGCGGGGACGGCCACCCTCGACGTTCTGGAGAGGGACCGGGTCCTGGAGAGGCTGAACTCCACCGGCGACGGCTTACGGAAAGCGCTCTCGGAGATCGTCGAGGACCTGGGGCTGGACTACTCTGTGGTCGGGATCGCCTCGATGTTCAAGATCTTCTTCGGCGACTCTCCCAAAAACTACGTCGAAGCCCTCAAGTGCGACAAGGCCGGCTACTTCGCCTTCTTCCAGAGGATGCTGAAGTCGGGAGTATTTCTCCCCCCCAGCCAGTTTGAGACCAACTTCATATCCAGCGCCCACTCCGAAGACATGATCAACCATACTCTGGAGGCTTACAAGTCAAACCTATTAGGCTGATTGTAGGAAGCCGCGGAAGCCCCCTCGCTCTGCGGCAGACGGAGATCGCCACCTCCCTTCTGGAGGAGAAAGGGGCGGAGACGGAGCTGGTCATCGTCAAGACCAGGGGAGACCACGTCCTGGACCTCCCCCTCCATCGGGTCTCGGGGAGGGGGCTCTTCGTGAGGGAGATCGACGATCTGATGCTGGCAGGCAAAATCGACGTCGCCGTCCACAGCATGAAGGACCTACCCTCCAAGAGGCCCGGCAGCCTGGTCATCGCCGCCGTCCTGCGGCGGGACTCGCCCTTCGACGTCCTGGTGAGCGAGGACGGGGCAGCTCTCGAAGAACTGGAGGAGGGGGCGGTCGTGGGAACCTGCAGCATGAGGCGGGCGGCGCAGCTGCGGAAGGCGAGGCCCGACCTGGTCATCGAGAGCCTCCGGGGAAACCTGGAGACGAGGCTTCGAAAGCTCAAAGAGGGGAACTACAGGGCGATCGTCCTCGCCGAAGCGGGGATGGAGAGGATGGGCTACCATCCGCAGTATTCGATATTGAACCCGGAGAAATTCGTGCCTTCGGCGAACCAGGGAGCCATCGCCGTGGTGGCGAGGAGGGGAGAAATTGAAGAGAAGGTCCGGGAGATCGACCACCTCCCCACCAGGCTGGAGGCCGAATGCGAGCGAGTGATCCTGGAGGCGATCGGAGGGTCCTGCGTCGTCCCCATGGCGGCCTTCGCCCGGCTGGACGGGGATGAACTGAGGGTCATCGCCGAGGTCCTCTCCCTGGACGGGTCGCGGTCTGTGAGGGTCGAGGGGAGGGTCTCAGCAGAAGACCACATCAGAGGGGCGAAGGAGCTGAGCCAGAGGCTGGTGGATGAGGGCGGACGGGATCTGGCAGAAGAGGCGGTGAGGGAAGTTGGAAAGGTCTGAGAGGGGTAAGGTCTATCTGGTGGGGGCGGGTCCCGGCGACCCGGATCTGGTGACGCTGAAGGCGAAGAGGCTGATCGAGGAGGCCGAGGTCGTCCTCTTCGACCGGCTCCTCTCCTCCGAGATTTTGGGCTGGGCTTCCGAGGATGCCGAGATGATAGACGTGGGAAAGCTTCCCGGCCGCCACAAGCTCTCCCAGGATGAGATCAACGATCTTCTGGTGGAGAAGGGGAATGAGGGGAAGATCGTGATCAGGCTGAAGGGGGGGGACCCCTACGTCTTCGGCAGAGGGGGCGAGGAGGGTCTGGCCCTTGCCGAAGCCGGCGTCCCCTTCGAGGTGATCCCAGGCGTCACCTCGGCGATATCGGTTCCGGCAAGGGCGGGGATCCCCGTCACCCACCGGGGCATCGCCACCGCCTTCACCGTGGTGACGGGGCACGAGGAGCCGGGAAAGGACAAAAACCTCGATTGGGAGGCCCTGGCCAAGGTTGGAGGAACCCTGGTTGTCTTGATGGGGGTATCGAGGCTCAGGGAGAACACGTCGGCGCTCCTCCGGGGCGGCCTCTCCCCCGATACTCCGGCGGCCCTCATCGAGAGGGGTTTCAGCGCCGAGGAGAGGATGGTCGCCGGGACTCTGGGCGATATCGTCGATAGAGCGAAGGAGGCGGATGTCCATTCCCCCGCGATTCTCGTGGTGGGGGAGGTAGTAAAGTTGAGCGAGAAGCTGAGATCGCCGACGGTGGCCATCCTGAGGCCCGACGACCGGGGGGATGAGTCCGAGAAGATCGCCCGAGATCTGGGGTTCAGGCCGATCCTCGCTCCTTCCATAGCCTTCTCGGAGCTTCCGCTGCCATCCGACCTGCTGGAGAGGATAAAGAGGGCCGATAGCGTCGTCTTCACCAGCGCCACCGGCGCCGAGATAGCCCTCCGGGACGAGAGGGTGGCCGAGCTCCTTGCAAGATCCGTCCTCGCCACCATCGGCCCCCGGACCCGGGAGGCTCTGGAGGCGAGGGGGCTATCTGTCGCCGTAGTCCCGGAGAGCTTCAGCTCTCGAGGGCTCGCCCTCGCCCTGGCCCCCCGGTTCAAAAGGGTCCTCCTCCTCAGGAGCGCCAGGGGGAGCCCAGAGCTGGTGGAGATCCTAGAAGAGGCGGGGGTGGAGACCGACGAGGTCCACCTCTACGACATCGCCCCCTCCGAAGATCCCAGGCTGGACTGGCTGATCCGGTGGGGGACGCCCGATATCTTCGCCTTCACCAGCGGCTCCACGGCAAAAAACCTCATCCAGAGGGCGAAAGAGCTTGGAGCCGAGGACGACCTCAGAGAGAGGCTTGCAAGAGCGAAGTTGGCGGCCATCGGCCCGCCGACCAGGGCGGAGCTGGAACGGCTGGGGGTGAGGGTGGATTATATGCCGGATACGTATACCTTCAGAGCCATGTTGGAAGAGATCAGGAGGAGACGATGATCATATTCTCCAAGGCCCTGGCAGACCAGGCCACGGTATGGGAGGCCATCAGGGCGGCTGAAGATGTGGGCGAGCCGGTCTCCGATGAGATGATAAGGTTCTCGGGTCAGACCAGGCCGGTGGTGATGTGGAACATCACCCGCCACTGCAACCTAGCTTGCGAGCACTGCTACATCGACGCCACCGCCTCCGCAGCCGAGGAGATGAGGCTGGAGGAGGGGATAAGGCTGATCGACGAGCTTGCGGCTTTGCGAATACCGATGCTGATCCTCACCGGAGGCGAGCCCCTCCTCAGCCGCAACTTCTACGCCTACGCCTTCCACG
>DAINAQ010000102.1:0-4436 GCA_036733325.1 Methanothrix sp. | reverse complement strand
CCAAAGATACGGCCATAGGGATCACCGGGAGGGCGGGGATCAGCGGAAACAAGCCCGAGCTGATCCTGGAGGAGATCGAGAAGCTCGGCCTCTACGATCAGCCGGAGAGGAACATCGTCTTCGTGGACGACGGCCTGGCCCGGGGAGCGGCGGTGATGGCGAGGTGCATGAACTCCATGGGAACCCCCAAGCACCCCCTGGGGGGGCTGCGGGGCGGAGGATGCATCCTCAAAAAGAGGATCGATTACGAGGCGAGGACCTGATCGAGGCTCCTCAACCTCCGTCTCTGTCTGGAGCCCTTCGCCGCAGAGATGGTCCGGCCTGACGGAAAGGGGTGGGGATGGATGAGAAGTCTGGATGAGGAAACGCCGTAGATGGGATCGGGGATCGTGGAGATGAAGGGACCTGAAGAAGGCGGCGAGGACCGCCCTCTGAAGAGAGGAGAAGAAAGAGGAATGGAGACCTGCCGTGACCCCCCCTCGAATGGGAGGGACGATAAGAGGCTGACCGGGCTCTATCCCAAGCCCCTGGAGGGGGAGAGGATCCCCATATCCTTCCTCGGCGCGGAGAAGAGGAGGATAGGCTGGTCGCCGGAGGAGGGAAAGAGCGTCCCCATAGACGGCGAGGCCGACGTCTCCTCCCTCAAGCGGGTGAGGGAGATAAACGAGGTTGCCATCTTCAACTGGCTTTCTGGAAGAGAGGGGTTGATCGAGCTATCCGACCAGGAGATGGAGGGGATGTTGGCGGTCATCGAGGCGAAGAACGGCGAGCAGCTCGTCTACTCGCGGGAGAGGGTGAAGGGGAGGTACCGGCCGAAGTTCGACCTCGAAGTGGGAAGGGAGCCCCGAAGATGGCTTTTATCGGAGCGGCTGAAGGAATAGGCATACCAAGCCGGCCCGAAGGTCGAATTCGATCTCCCTCTAAGCCAGGAGATCCTGCCATTGGTCCGGAAGAGATTCTATTCTCCTGATACTATCCATCTCGATCTTCGGATGCGATTGACCTCGATCTCAGGGCATGATCCGACTTGATCTTCGGCTTCATTCCAGCTCGATCACTGGGGGATGCTCGGGCTTCTGGCCGGAAAAGGTTTATCTCCTATAAGCCGAGAGGGGCTCGGGTCCGGAATGTGGTCCTGGTGGCCGAACCGGACCGAGGTGAAGCTATTGAAGTCCTTTTATGCATACATCCGCGACGCGTGGAAGACTCCCAGCGAGAGCTACGTCGGCACCCTCCGACAGGAGAGGCTGATGGGCTGGCGGCGGGAGAGTTCCGTCCAGAAGATAGACCGACCCACCAGGCTCGATCGGGCTCGGGCCCTCGGCTACAAGGCCAAGCAGGGCATAACCGTGGTCAGGGTCAAAGTCAGGCGAGGCGGCCGCCGGAAGTCCAGGTACATCCGCGGTAGAAGGTCCAAACACATGGGGGCCAACAAGATCACCCCCGGCAAGAGCCTCCAGAGGATAGCCGAGGAGAGGGCTGGCCGAAGGTACCCCAACATGGAGGTTCTGAACTCCTACTGGGTGGGAGAGGACGGAAAGCAGAAGTATTACGAGGTGATCCTGGTCGACCCGAACCATCCAGCCATCGCCTCCGACTCCGACCTGGGCTGGGTCGTTGGAGGAAGCCATAGAGGCAGGGCGAACCGGGGCAAGACCAGCGCCGGAAAGCGGGGCAGGGGCCTGCGAAAGAAGGGCGTGGGGGCCGAGAAGGTCCGTCCCAGCATCAGGGCCAACGAGAGCAGAGGAAAGTGATTTGATTCACAGGGTGACCTTTCGAGCCTTCGTCGCCTCCACCGAGGACGATGGAAAGGTGAGAGAGGCCCTATCCCTCTTCGTGCCGCCGGAGTCGATGTCCACAACCCGAACCCTCGGCCATTACGGAAACGAGATCCTCATCTTGTCCACGTCCCTCCGAAAGAAGGAGGGGCTGAAGTTCTTCGGCCGTCTCAGGGAGATCCTGCCGCAGAGGGAGATGGAACGGCTTCGCCGGGAGCTGGACCTGAGGGTCGACGACGAGTGCAACCTCCACTTCCGTCTGGACAAGCAGGCCGCATACCAGGGCCTGGCCCGGCTGACCGATTCTGGCGACGCCATCATGGTCTCAGCCCATCTCGAGTCCTATCCGGCAAGGCGGGAGAGGGCGCTCTTGGTCGCCGGAGACCTCCTATGATATGTTACGAGCCCAACCTTCACGTTCTTCCCGAAGGCTCCGACTCGGCGAGCAGGATGGCCCTGGCTGCAAAGAAGCTCGGCTACTCGGGGATCATCATCACCAATCACGTCAACTCGTCCGGCCCGCCCTTCGGCCTGGAGGCCGCGGGGCTTGTGGCCGGGATCGAGGTGGCCGTCGGAACCGAGATCGTCGCCTCCGACCAGAGGTCCCTCCACGCCAGAGCCTCCTCCCTCCGGGATAGGGTCGACTTTCTGGCCGTCCACGGAGGGGACGAGAAGATCAACCGGGCGGCCTGCGAGGACCCCAACGTGGACCTCCTGGCCCACCCTCACCAGGGAAGGTCCGGGATCGGGGTGGCCGGGGCCCGGGCCGCCCGGGACAACCAGGTGGCTATAGCCCTGGACCTCTCTCTCATGATCAGGCTCCGAGGAGCGGCCAGGGTCAGGTGGATGGAAGCGGTCAGAAGGGACCTGGGACTGGTCGAAAAGTTCGATCTCGACCTCATGATCACCACCGGAGCCCGGTCCCATCTGGACCTCCGCTCTCCTCGGGACCTGGTGGCCATGGCGGGCCTTCTGGGGCTGGAGAGGGACCGGTCTACCGAGGCCCTGGCCCTGCCGAAGACGATCCTCGACCTCAACCGGAGGAGGTGGACGTCGGTGGGGGTGGAGCTCCTTTGAGAAGCTGGCTTCCGGTCCTCCGGGATCGGAGGAGGTACATCGCCTTTGAGCTGGAGGCCGAAGATCAGGTCAAGGGCGGAGACCTGATGGCCGAGATCAGGGCGGCCCAGACCTCCCTCTTCGGAGACCTGGGTGCGGCCAAAAACAGGCTCCGGATGATCTCCTTCGACGGGAGGTTCGGCCTTCTCCGATGCCGTCATACCCGGACGGAGGAGTGCAGGGTCCTCCTCGCATCCGTCAGCTCTGCGGGAGGGGCTCGGGCGGCGATCAGGGTGAGGGGCATTTCAGGCTCCATCAAAGCCGCGACAGAAAAGTATATACCGCAATCGATCTTACAGCCCGACGAAAATAAGAGAAGAGTCGATTTAGGTACAGTTTCTGGGTCCGTGGCGCGCGTTATTGGTCGGGAGATCGACCTCTGTCCAGACGACCGGAAGATGACTGAAGGATCAGGCACACGATACGTGGGACTGACCTCTTTTGATTTATGCGGAGAGGATATTGATGCAGATGGCACCTCAGATGGGTTATGATAGGGCTATAACGGTGTTCAGCCCCGACGGGCGGCTGTTTCAGGTGGAGTACGCCCGCGAGGCCGTTAGGAGAGGCACCACCGCTGTGGGGATAAAGGCAGTCGACGGAGTGGCAGTCCTGGTGGACAAGAGGATAACCAGCAGGCTGATGGAGCCCGAGTCTATAGAGAAGATATTCCAGATCGATCAGCACATAGGCGCCGCCACCTCCGGCCTCGTCGCCGACGCCCGAGTTCTTATAGACAGGGCTCGGGTTGAATCTCAGATCAACCGGCTGGTCTACGACGAGAGCATCGGGGTGGAGGTCCTGGCCAAGAGGATCTGCGACTTCAAGCAGACCTATACCCAGTACGGCGGGGTCAGGCCCTTCGGAACCTCGCTTCTCATCGTCGGCGCCGACGACACCAGGGTTCGGCTCTTCGAGACCGATCCCAGCGGAGCCCTCCTGGAGTACAAGGCCACCGGGATCGGAGCAGGCCGGTCTGCAGTCATGGAGATCTTCGAGGAGAAGTACCGGGAGGAGATGAACTGCGACCAGGCGATCCTTTTGGGTCTTGAGGCTCTCTACAAGGCCGCCGAGGGGAAGTTTGAAGCCTCCACCACCGAGATCGGTGTGATCAAGCTCGAGGAGAAGCTCTTCCGCAAGCTCGAAGAGGAGGATGTGGCCGCCAGGGTGGCGGAGATGAAGGCAATAATCGGCGGCGAGGGTGCTGGAGAGGAGTGAGAATGGTCACCCTGGAGGAGGCGGTGACGGCCAGGCTCAAGACCCACGGGGTGGTCTTCGAGGTTCTGGTGGACCCTGAGGGTGCCCTTTCCTATCGTCAGGGTGACGAGGTGGACGTCGAGAAGATCCTGGCCGCGGAGGACATATTCGAGAACGCCAGCCGTGGCGATCGGAGCTCCGAGGAGGATCTGGTCCGGGCCTTCGAGACCACCGACGTCTTCAGGATAGCGGCCAAGATAATCAAGAAGGGCGACCTCCAGCTCACCTCGGAGCAGAGAAAGAGGATCATCGAGAACAAGAGACTGCAGGTCGTCAACCTCATAG
>DAINAQ010000101.1:0-4440 GCA_036733325.1 Methanothrix sp. | reverse complement strand
ATCTCTCCCAGGGGGGCGAAGAGCCCGCCCGGATAGTCCATCTCCACCCGCCTGATGGTGAAGGGGGTGCCCCCGGTCTTTCGGAGCTGGGCTTCGATCTGGTCCTCTGAGAGGGGGCGGTTTCTTGCTGCCTCCATGGAGAAGTCGGCCGCCAGGGTACAACAAACCTCTCTTTCATCCGGAAGGATGATCCTTCCTTCCAGGGAGGGCCTACCCTCCTCCCAGCTGACCATCAGATCGATGGGGATCTCTGGCCTTGCTTTCTGACCAATCCTTTCGCCGAGCCTCGATCTCCGGGTGAGGAAGACCTCGGACCCTGCCTCCACCGGTCCCTGGATGGCCAGGCTCAAGAGACCGTCGGCCATCCTGGCGGCAGATCTGACCACTGCACCGTGCTCCTTTCCGCCGGAGAATATCACCAGACCGTCCCCCTGCTCCGGGACGAGATCTCCTTCGATCCTCACCGAAGCCAGCTTCCGGCGTCCGTCCCATCCCACCACCTGCCCCACCCGGAGGCCCCGGTTGTCGGGACGGTCCGGGCTCACCAGCTCCGCCGGGTCGGCGCCGCCTATGCATCCTCTGGTGAACTCCCGGTTGAAGGCGAGGGCCAGGTCCCTCTCGTCCTCATCAGACGGGGACCAATCTCCCCGGGATATGGCGTCGAGGGCCCGCCTGTAGATGGAGACGACGACCCTGACGTATTCGGGCGACCTCATCCTCCCCTCGATCTTCAGCGCCTCGATGGGGGTCCTCACCAGATCCGCGAGGTTTGGGTAGACGGCCAGGTCTTTCATCGACATCAGGTACCTGCCCTTCAGGGGGACGGGTTCCAGATCGATGGGCCTCCCGTAAGCGTCCCGGCTCAGGCCCTGCAGGAGGCGGTAGGGCTTGCGGCAGGGCTGGGCGCACATGCCCCGGTTTCCGCTCCGGCCGCCGATGACCGAGGAGAGGAGACATTGGCCGGAGTAAGAGTAGCATAGAGCCCCGTGGACGAAGACCTCGACGCCGATGGGGACTTTCATCGCGATCTCCTCCACCTCGGCGAGGGTCAGCTCCCGGGCCAGAACCGCCCGTTTCAGCCCCACATCGGCGGCCCACCGCGCACCCTCCAGGCTGCAGATCGACATCTGGGTGGAGGCGTGAAGCTCCAGGTCCGGCACAACCTCCTTTCCCATCTGTAGGACTCCCAGGTCCTGGATCAGGAGCGCGTCGGCCCCCAGCTCGCTGAGCCGGAGGATATGGCCCGCCGCATCCTCAACCTCGGATTCGGGGATGAGGGTGTTGACGGCGACGTAGACCCTGACCCCGTTGAGGTGGGCGAGGTCGATGGCCTTCTCCAGCTCGGAATGGTCGAAGTTTTGAGCGCCTTGTCGTGCTCCGAATCTCTTGCCGGCGAGGTAAACGGCGTCCGCCCCCGAATCGATTGCGGCCACGAGCCCCTCCCAGGAACCGGCCGGGGCCAGGAGCTCCGGAAGATCGCCAGATCGTCTCACGAACAATACCTGGGAGGGCGAGATATAGCTTTATTTATCTCATTACCCCGACCCTCTTGGAAGCCGGGATACATCTTCATCTCCTTCCCTCGTCCATCTTGGAGGCCGGGATACATCTTTATCTCATTTGCGTCTTCTTTCGACCTGTGGAACCGATCTACGCCCTCGCCCTGGTGATCACGGGAGCGGTCGCGGGCTTCTCATCCGGGATGCTGGGGGTCGGAGGCTGCTTCATCATGGTCCCGATCCAGTTCTGGGTCCTCACCTCCATGGGGGTCGAGCCGACCCTGGCCACCCGGATCTCCTTCGGTACCGCTCTGGCCGTTGCCCTCCCCACGGCCGTCAACGCTGCCCTGGGCCATCATCGCAAGGGGGCGGTGGTCACCAGGGCCGCCCTCCTCCTGGGGTTAGCCGGCCTTGCGGGCGCCTTCATCGGGGGGGCAGTGGCCAGCCAAGCCCCGGGAGACCTCCTGAGGACGGCCTTCGGGGTCGTCGTAATCGCGGCGGCCCTCAGGATGGTTACGGCTCCCGATATTGAGGCCTCTGCTGACCCAAGCGGCATCTCTGTTCCCAGGAAGGGCAGCTGTTACCTCCTTCTGGGTCTGCCCGTCGGATTCGTATCCGGCCTGGTCGGGATCGGCGGCGGGGTGATCATGGTCCCCATCCTCTCCACGGCGATGGGTTTCGGCATTCACAGGGCCGTCGGAACCTCCTCCGCCGCCATCATCCTCACCTCCTCAGGGGGCGTTCTCTCCTACGTATACAACGGCCTCGGCGTTCCCGGCCTCCCCTCCTTCAGCCTGGGATACATCAACCTTCTCCAGGTGGCGCTCCTGGCCGGGGCCAGCATCCCCGCGGCCCGAATCGGGGTCAGGGCCGCCCATCGGCTCCCCGCAGAAAGGCTCAGGGCGATCTTCACCCTGGTGATGGTCTACATGGGCCTGCGGATGATGGGCGCATTCGAGCTCTTCCATCTCCCGATATGATCCTTCAGGATATGATCCTGGAATGATCCTGCAGGGTATGATCCCGGAATTATCCTGCAGGGGATGTTCCTGCATGATGCCCGCATGATCCTGGAATTATCCTGCAGGGAATGTTCCTGCGAGGTACGATCCTGCTGCCACCGGATATCTCATCCGCACGACCAAATTTATTAATCAAAAGGGCTCAGAGATCGAGGGGGCTTCGGGAGTGGGGATTTCTCGGGTCCTTAAAGGCTGTTGGAGCGGGCGAATCTCTCCATAAATGTTTAAATCAAATTGGTGAGAAGTCCCAATGGCAGAGCCGGGGTCTGATATCGCATACAGGACGACTATGTCTCGCCTGCTCGCTGTAATTTTGATTTCAGGATGAAGAGGAGTTTGGTAAGATGGCCATCGAGATGAGCAGCCCCTGGATTGTGGGGCCGATCGGAGCTTTCGCCGGTGCGGCTTTTGCCTGGATTGCGAGCGAGTACAGGACCAGGAAGACCTACCGGGGGGCGATCCTCCTTCTGGCGAAGAGCGCCGACGACTTCGCCAGCATGGGTCAGCTGGACAAGGCCCTCTCCATCTACGACCGTATTCTGACGGACCTCCCCCGGCTCGAGCCCGCCGTCAGGGGGATGGTCAGGTTCAGGCAGGGGCTCAGCCGTTACAGCTCGTCCTTTCAGGGGGCGAGGGATACGAACCTGAGCCTCGCGGTCGAGGCCTTCGAGGAGGCGATCGGCCTCTTCAAGGCTGAAAAGCATCCCGACGAGCACGCCCGGGCTCAGAACGGCCTGGGTATGTCTCTTCTCCGCCTATCGGAGACCGGCGGCGAATGCTGGGGGGACCTGGCACACCGAAGGGAGAGGGGTGGGGGAGACGGTCCGGTGCAGAACCTGAAGCGGGCCATCGGGGCCTTCGAGGCGGCCCTGAAGATCTACTCCGCCCAGGAGCGGGCGTCAGAGAGGGCCCAGGAGCGGGCCCAGACCGAGAACAACCTCGGCGATGCCCTGGTTCAGCTGGCCGGCCTGGAGGCCTCCGGCGACGATCCGGCCGCGGCCGGCGCCGCCGCCGAGGACCTCAATCGGGCCATAGAGGCCTACCAAGCAGCCCTCCTCTTCAGGACAAGAGACGATCATCCCGACGATTACGCCGAGACCAGGAACAGCCTGGGAGGGGCCTGGATGGCCCTCGCCCGGCTCGAAGAGGGGGAGGAGAGAAAGGCGCATCTGGAGAAGGCGATGATCGACTTCAAGGCCGCCCTGGAGGTCAGGGCTCCTGCCAGCCACCCCGAGGATCGGGCCGAGACCCAGACCCTCCTGGGGAGGGCTCTGGTTCTGGAGTCGGAGCCCGAGGTGAGCGGAGGAGAGATCCGCTGGTCGGACCGGGAGGGGCTGAAGACGGCCATCGAGGCCTACGAGGAGGCCCTCACCGTCCGCACCCGAAAGGACCACCCCCGAAAGTTCGCCGAGACCAAGAACCTTCTGGGGAGGGCCCTGATAATCCTGGCGGGGCCGGCGAGGGGTCCCGAGGACGCGGCCAATCTGCGGAGGGCCATCCGGGCCTTCGAGGAGGCCCTGGAGGTCCTGACCATGGAGGCCTGCCCCCTGGAGTACGCCGAGGTCCAGAGCAACCTGGGGATCGCCTACCGGAACCTCTCCAAGCTGGAGGACCGGGGGGACAACCTGGAGCGGTCGATCTGGGCCTACGAGGAGGCGCTGCGGGCTCGGTCCGGGATGGCCAAGAAGAGGGTGGGGGAGAAGGAAGAGGGCGGCGAAGAGAAGGGCGGATGGATAGAGAGCGAAAAAAAGTCGGAAGAGGGCAAAGGCGGGGTGGGCGGGGCATAGGACGCACCCGCGAAGCTGCTCATCCCTCTATCAGCTTGGAGCTCACCGTCCGGCTCGACCCCGAGATGTCGACCGAAGCCTCCTCGGTGACGGTGGAGTTCGGAGGGACCAGGATCTCCAGCTCCCGGAGGA
>DAINAQ010000100.1:0-4451 GCA_036733325.1 Methanothrix sp. | reverse complement strand
AGCCGGTCCTCGCCGGGGCTCGCCTCCTCCCGGCCGCCGTTGAAGAAGAAGGTGACGTGGGCGTACTTCTCCGTCTCCGCAATCCGCAGCTGGCGGAGCCCTGACCTGCTCACCACCTCGCCCAGGGTCTCTTTGAGGTACTCGGCCGGAAAGGCCACCGGTGCTGGGATCGACTCCTCGTACTGGGTCATGCAGACGAAGTGAACGTCGATCTCATCCCTCTCGAACTCGCAGAAGTCGGGGTCCGCGAAGGCCTTGGTGATCTGGCGGGCCCGGTCGGGCCTGAAGTTGAAGAAGATGAGGCTATCGCCGTCTCCGACCAGCCCATGGGGATCGATCACCGTCGGCTTCAAGAACTCGTCGTCCTCGCTCCGATCGTAGCCGGCTTTCACCGCCTTCTCCGGGCCATCGGCACTGAGCCCCTCCCCGGAGGTCATGGCCCGGTAGGCGAGCCTGGTCCTCTCCCACCTCCGGTCCCGGTCCATGGAGTAGTATCTCCCGGCCACGGTGGCCACCTTCCCCAGGCCCGTCGAGGCAATCACCTCCTCCAGCTCCTGGAAGTAGCCGAGGGCGCTTCTTGGGGGAACATCCCTCCCGTCCAGGATGGCGTGGATTCGAACCCTCTCCACCCCCCGGTCCTTCGCCAGCCTGAGCAGGGCGAAGAGGTGGTTCTTGTGGCTGTGGACCCCGCCGTCGGACAACAGGCCCATGAGGTGGAGGGTTCTGCCCCTCTCCTTCGCGAGGTCTGCGGCCTCGACCAGGACCGGGTTAGAAAAGAAGGAGCCGTCCTCGATGGCGAGGTTGATCCTGGTATAGTCCTGAAAGACCACCCTCCCCGCGCCCAGGTTCAGATGCCCCACCTCGGAGTTTCCCATCTGGCCGGGGGGAAGGCCCACGTCCAGCCCCGCGGCGCCGATGGTGGTGAAGGGATAAGAGCTCTTGAGGCGGTCGATGTTGGGGGTTTTGGCGGAGGCGATGGCGTTCCCCTCGATCTCGTCGCTCTCCCCAAACCCGTCCATGATGATGAGGGTGACAGGCTTCATCAATTTGGGGTCGACCCGGACCAAGATAACCCTTTGCCAGGCTCTTATCAGCCCACCTCGCTGCTCATCCCTCCTGATCTTGAAGCCGTGGTCTCCCCCCCGCCCAGGACCTGGCCCGGGTCTCGCGGGGCGGGCTCCTCGATTCCTCAGATCTTGAAGCCGTGGTCTCCGATCAGGGGGACGAAGACGACGCCGCCGTGGTGCTCCAGCTCAAACCCCTCCTCGGTCCTGGTGATCAGGACCAGCTCCTGGTAGCAGGTCCCAACCGGGACCACCAGCTTCCCCCCCACCTTCAGCTGCTCCTTGAGGGGCTGGGGGACCTTGGGAGCCGTCGCCGCCACGTTGATCCGATCGTAGGGAGCGTGCTGGGGAAGGCCCAGGCTTCCGTCCCCCTCGACCACGGTGACGTTCTCCACCCCAGCCTCCCGGAGGTTCCTTCTGGCGTAGACCACCAGCTCTGGGACCCGCTCGATGGAGTAGACGTGCCCCTGGGGTCCCACCAGGTCCGCCATCACCGCGGCGTGGTAGCCGGAGCCCGTCCCCACGTCCAGAACCTTCATCCCGCCCTCGAGGTCCAGGACCTCGCACATGATCGCCACCATGTGAGGGGCGGATATGGTCTGCCCCTCCCCGATGGGCAGGGGGTGGTCCTCGTAGGCCATGTGGCGTATCCCCTCGGGGACGAAGAGCTCCCGAGGGGTCCTGTCCATCGCTTCTACTACCCGATCGCTGATGCTTCCCCGCAGCATCCTCACCATATCGTCCTTCATCAAAGAGCTGCCCCCCAGATCCTGATTATATCCTTGGCCAGGGCCCTTTCGGGAGACCGGCCGTCGCGAAGCCTGATCTTCTCCACCCTGAACCGCCTTCCTTCCACCGTCCTCACCTCGCCCACGGCGAAGGTCTCATCCCCGCTGGCGGGGATTTCGTATGAGGTGGTCGTTCCCCTCCGATGGACCGATACCTTCACCGTTGCCCGATCGATGCCTCTCGTCCACAGGGTCTTCACCTCCCCGGCCCGGGCCTTCTGTCCCCTCCTCTCTCCCTCCAGCTCGATGGACGTGATCTCGACCATGACCACCTCCCCGACCCCGTCGTCCACCAGAAGCTCGCCTCCCACCTCCAGGAGATCCTCGGCTGGGAGTTGGATGGACCGTCGAGCGGAGGAGTCCGCATCGCTGATGATCACCCGGAGGGTGGCAAGCCTCGTCCTCTCGAGCTTTGCGGGATGGACCGTCCCGCAGACCTCGCACCTGACCAGGTGCTCACGGCCGAGCTTGACGGTGGCGTGTTCGGTGAAGTCGCCGCATTCGGGGCAGAAGATCTCCTCTTGCATGATCTAATCCTTCCTCAAAAACTACTAAAAGGTGACTATCGGAGCCGAGATTGAGTCCTCCTGTCGGGACGGAAGATCTTCCCGTGGCCGGGGATCACCAGGTCGGCCCTCTCCAACGCCTTCGCCCGGCTCGCCCTCAGGGCCGCAAGGTCATAGGCGAGCTCGTCGTCCAGGGCCAGGAGCGACTCTGGATCGGTCCTCTGGATCGCGCCGTCCTTCCACCAGAAGAGGTCTCCGGCCACAAGCCAGGTCTCCTCCCCGACCGGGACCAGGAGGGAGGCGTGATCGGGGGAATGGCCCGGCGTGGGCAGAACCTCGATTCCGGTGCTGGGGACGAACTTTTCGTAAGGGATCTCCTCGTCCTCCCGGTAAACGAAGGTGAGATCGCAGACCTCCGTCCCGGGGAAGAGGCAGATATTGAGGATGTGGTCCAGGTGAGGGTGGGTGACGAATATGAGGTCGATCTCGTCGGGACGGAGACCCCGTTCGGAGAGGCCGGATAGAAGACCCCCTCGATCGGCTCCGGGATCGACCAGGACCCTCTTTCCGCCGTCCTCTATCAGCACCGACGATGGCGAGGACCGATAGCCTCCGCCCGCGGAGTCGATGACGTACCCCTCCGTCAGGACCGATATCTCAGCCGTCCAAATCACTCCCCGAAATGCCGTCCATCAAATGCTCCATCAAATCCTCATCAAATGCTCCATCAAATCCTCATCAAATGCTCCATCAAATGCTCCATCAAATGCTCCATCAAATGCTCCATCAAATCCACCAAATTCTACATCATTATTCTCATCTTTGTCCATCAAGATATCGTCCATCCGGCTCAAATCCTCCATTCGTCCTCGAATGGTTTAAGAAGGTTGAGGATAAAGGTATGGGCAAAGCCCGATCCTCGAATTCGGGTTTGGAGGTGGGTGATTTATGCGCGGTTTTCTGGCCCTCGTGGTCTATCTTCTCCTGGTCCTCTCCTGGTGCGGCGGGTCTGTGGGGGTGGAGGGCAAAGAGAGCGGCTCGTCGATCAAAGTCTCTGAGAGTACCTCCGTCTCCCGTCCGGTCATGAACCTTTCGGGATCTTCCTTCGGCGGTTTCACCAAGATCACGGTCCTCTTCAACCCAGCCACCGGCACGGCGATGAAGGAGTCGTACCTTTATGGCGGCTCCATCGAGAGGGAGGCCCAGATGGGGATCCAGATGGGGATGGACGGAAACGGGACCGAGATGCAGGTCTCATCCTCCTTCGAGGGGGCGGGAAGCTTCGGGGTCTATAAGATGTCCAGCCCCAAGGCCACGCCCCGGGACGCTCCGACCTTCGAGGCCTCCGAGGACTATTATGGCAGCTTCGAGATCAGCCAGAGCCTCGACGATCGCGGCTCGAATCTCGCTTCGGAGCGGACCGTCTCGGGGGAGGGGTTTGTGGCGGTCAATAAGAAGGTCGGAGCCGAGCAGAAGACCTTCGAGTCGGGGACCGGCTCCTACCAGTCTGAAGAGGCGATCGATACCTACACCAACTACATAGCAAAGTCGGTCTCCCTCTCTCACCAGCCCGCCAGATTCAGCCCTTCCGGCGACGGCTCAAACCTCTCCCTCAGGTGGAGGGAGGGGATTGGTTCTCGGAAGACGGGTGAGAGCTTCATCGGCGAGGAGTACTCCGGATTGACCCGCCTGGAGAAGACGACGGTGGCCCGGGGCCTCGGCGAGATGGAGACCGAGGCGAACTTCTCGGGGACGGCACGGTACAGGGTGGTCTCAAAAGAGGGCATCGATATGGACGATTCGTACCAGGGGGACTACTCCCTCCAGCGGAAGGTACAGCTTTTATCGGCCTCCGGCCATGGTGAGCCCCATCTTTCAGTCTCCAAGGAGGGGACGCTGGTTCGCGAGGAGGATAGAACCCTGGCCCGCTACACCATCACTCTGGAGAACGACGGGGACCGGACCCTGGAGCCGGTTATCGTGAGAGACCGCTTTCCCCCCAACTCCAGCTTCGCGGAATCGAACTTGGAGCCGACCTTCACCTCCGGGGGCGCCAACTGGACCCTCACCCACATCTCGCCGGACCAGGTCTT
>DAINAQ010000099.1:0-4453 GCA_036733325.1 Methanothrix sp. | reverse complement strand
CCTTGTCGGCCCTCCGGTGAGATACTCGGGTTGGCGTGCGCTGTTCAACCAAGCCCACCAGTTTGTCCAGAACTGATTTAAGCTTTTCTTCTGGTACCTCTTCATCGAATTCCACCAGCATCGAGTACCTCTTGTTGAAGAGGGCGGTCTTGAGCTGCTCTACCGTCGCTTTCTCGGTGAACTCGAGGTCGCTGACTTCCACTTTGCCCGAGGCGCGACGGTTGATCTCCTCTTTGAGCCGGGCCAGGTCCAGGGTCCTGATCCGGGGGGAGACCGCCTCCACCACGAAGGGCCTGCCCGTCCCCAGCATCCGGGCGTCGATGTCCTCTCTTCCCGAGCCGTGGAATACGGTGTCCTCGCACCTGGCGGCCTCGATGATGGGGTCTCGGATCAGCTCGTCCACCGACTCGGGGTACCTTTTGCCGGAAAAGCCGCAGGCCTTGCACCCGCTCCCACCGCATTCGCGACAGGGCCACCTGGTCTGGGGAAATCCCCGGACCAGCTTCCGGTACCTGCCCCGGATGTAGAGGGACGAGACCTGGACGATCACTCCTCCCTCCTCCAGGTTCAGAACAACCAGGACATCGGGCGAGCCGAAGCTGGTGGCCTTCTTCGTCCTCTCAGCGATCCTCTTTCCCACCTCGCGGTTCAGCTCGGACTTCATCGGCTCGGCGTGGACGGAGCCGCCGTCCGCCAGGATCAGCTCCTCGTTTTCGGCGAGAAGGCCGCTCATCTTCGTCCCGACGAGGAAGGTCTGGTGCTCGATGTGGCGAAGCTCCCTCTCTGCGAGCTCGGCCCATCGGTCCAGCTTCTCCGGCTCCATCTCTCCCAGACAGACCCAGCACCGCTCCTGCTCATCCTCCAGCCCCAACTTCAGCCGCGCGCTCCTGGAGCTCGGGGCAAGCTCCCCCAGAATCTCGCGGCCCGATTCGTCCACGGACCCGGCCATGGAGAGGAAGGTCTTGATGGATCTGCCCCGTTCCGCGTTGGTCAAGCCCGTCGAAAGCATCGCGAACTGCCGTCCAAGACAGCTGTCGCAGATGGGTCCGAGGCGGAGAATCCTCCTCGCGACCTCGGAGAGGCTGGCGACGCTGTTCTCCATATCATCCTTTTTCATCTCATCGCTGATCATGTTGATGCGTCTCTTCTGTCAAGCTCGTTATTTATCAGCACTATGCAGTGGTCCGCGTGAAGGCTCTTGGGCCCTACGGAGACGATCTTCGCCCCGAGCCTCGCGATGAAAGCCTCGTCCTCCTCCGATAGGCCCAGATGGTCCCCGAGGATGAAAGTTCCGTCCTCGGCAGGGTTCATGCCTCGATGGTCCGACCCGCCCTCCCTCAAATAGTAGATCTCCTCCTCTTCATGGATTTCGAGGTCCTCGAGGTCCCCAGCCCGGACGAAGATCCCCGGAGTCGACTTCGTCCAATTGGAGTCCGCCTCCAGGGCGAGGGCCTTCTTCAGCAGGGCCGCGGTGGTCCTCTCGTCGGGGTTGAGGTGGCGCAGGTCCCGGCCCCGGAGATGGACCGTCTTGGGGGCGGGACCTCCGCGAAGGATGAGATAGACCTGGACGTCCCTCCTGATCCCGTGGGAGAGGACGAAGGCGGAGTTGATGCACCTGCATAAGATGTCCATCCTTCCCGAGGTGCCGGGGATGTCCTCGAGGGAGAAGTCGGGGTTCGTCGTCGCGAGGTTTCCCACCACTACGAAGCTTCGCATGGGTCATGATTACATGGAGGGGTAGATCCCCTTTTCGCGTCAATAATTCGATGGGGGTTAAAGTGTGAAACCTCAAAAATCGAGATTCTCGGAGGCCGGGAAAGAAACCAATTCTTCCGCGGTCCAGGATTAAAATGGACCCGAACCTGCTTTGTCCGGCTGTTAGAAGAATGAAGCTACACCCAGGTTTTAACGAATGCTTATATAGCATATAGAGGGTTATCATTAACTGGAAATTAAGACGGACGTGAAGGTTCCCATGAGAGATACATCCCTGATTCCCATCTGCATTTCGGCCCTGGCGATCCTGACATCGTTGGGCTCGACCCTCGCCACTTCATCAGCACCAGCGATCTGTGATGACAATTTGGCCATCCGCCCCCACGAACTCATCTCCAGCGAGATCAGCGGAAGTATGGAGACCGTATCCGGCAGCTTTTTTCCCCTCCTCCCAAGCTTCGAAGACCTGAAGCCCGGAGGATCCGGATCTGGAGACGAAGCCGGAATGGATGACGAAATCGTATCGGTGAACGAGAGCGGATCGAGTCGCGAAGGAGAATCGGAGTTGAGCCTCGACCATCATTCCATCCGCCTGATGATGGAGCTCACCGGGATATCCGCCCTTCACCGGAGGAACATCACGGGGAAGGGGGTGACGATCGCCATCCTGGACAGCCAGTTCTACTACGACAACGAGACCGCGAAGAAGCTCACCCGGGATATCGTCCCCTTCTACAACGACAGCTACGGCAAATATGAGGTCCACGGGATCGCATGTGCGGAGCTGATCTCGGAGATCGCCCCGGACGTCAAGCTCTACCTGGTCGACGCGGGAAATACCGAGGAGGGGGTCATCGATGCCGTAGATAGGCTGCTGAAGCTGGACCAGCAGATCGACATAGTATCCTGCTCATCGGACTTTCCCTTCGGCAGGTTCGATGGAGAGGACGACATATGCGAAGCTATCGAGAAGATGACCGCCAAAGGCGCTCTGTGGATCAACTCCGCGGGAAATCAGGCGAGATGCCACTGGTCCGGAGAGTTCAATGACCCCGATGGAAACGGTTTTCACAACTTCTCGCCGGAGGACGAGAGCATAAATTTGACCCTGGAGAGAGGAGACCTGGCCAGGATCTGGTTGAGCTGGGAGGACGACTGGGATGCAGCAGCCATGGACTATGACCTGCGCCTCGACCATCCGGTCCGGGGTCACTGGAGCTCAGACAACCTCCAGAAGGGCTACAGGGATCAAATGCCGCTGGAGACGATATATCTCGCGGTTCCGGAGGATGGTATATATTATATAAAGATAAGGAGATACGATGATCCTGGAGATCAAGAATCTCCGGTCCGTCTCACCATCTTCACCACCCAGGATCTGGATGAGCACCTGGTGCAGAACTCCAGCATAGGGGTCATGGGCAGCTGCCCCGCCGTAATCACGGTGGGGGCGATCAACATCTCGACCATGGAGATCCAGCCCTACAGCTCCAGGGGTCCCACCGGGGATGGTCGACGAAAGCCGGATCTGGTGGCCCCGGATAACGTCACCACCTTCTCCTACATCTCCGACGGCTTCGCAGGGACTTCGGCATCGGCCCCTTACGTGGCCGGATGCGCCGCCCTGATCATGGAGGCGTTCAAGAACGATCCGAATCTGGACGTCAAAAAAGTCCTGATGGATAGCGCCACAGACCTCGGACCTCGAGGTCCCGACGACATCTACGGTTACGGTCTTGTCAATCTCAGCAACCTGGAAGTGAATCGATGACGGATTTGAAAGATATAGCATTAGCTTTGGTATTGGTATTTCACTTTCCGGCGCTGCTTCTGATCCCAGCAAGCGCCCAGACCGAGGAGTTCAACAGCCTGGAGTACGGCTTCTCTGTGGAGTACCCGAGAGAGCTGGATATCGACCTACTCCCCACCGATCCCTCCTCAGCCGTCGAGGACCCTGTGGTTGAGTTCACCGCCTTAGGCGTAATGACCATCCTCGTCGGAGCCTCGGAGAAGAGGGGCCTCACCCTGGAGAGGTTCGCCTCCCGGGCGGAATCCGATTACGAAGAATCAAGCGAAAACTTTGAGGTGATGAGATCCGATGCTCGCGATGTAAACGGCGCTCAATTTCTGGAGAAGGAGTACCTCCTGGAGGACGAATCAACGACCATCCTCATGAGAGATGTATTCTTTAATGGCGAGGATCTGATCTACCACATATCCTGCAGGGCAGAGCAGTCGGTTTACAGGAGGGCCGATCTGCTGTACTTCGACAGTTTCATAGACTCTTTTGCAGTTGTGCCCATAGATGAAACCGTCACCGGGGACTGGATCCAGACCGCAAAGCCAGTTTGGTCCTCGCCGGCTCTGTCCGACCTGGACGGTGACGGCGAGCTTGAGATCGTGGTGGGGACGAACGAGGGGATGCTTTACGTCTTCAACGAGGACGGCACCAGGGTGGCCGGGTTCCCCACGGCGGCGGAAGGTCCCATCCGCTCCTCCCCCGCCGTAGCGGATCTTGACGGCGACGGCTCCCTGGACATAGTGGTGGGCTCCGACGATGACCGGCTCTACGCCTGGAACGGTCTGGGCGATCCCCTGGCCGGCTTTCCCAGGCTGACCTCCAGCGACGTCGCATCGTCTCCGGCCGTGGGCGACCTCGACGGCGACGGCAGCCTGGAGGTGGTGGTGGGGTCGAACGACAGGGGGATATACGCCTTCAACGGCGACGGATCTCCCG
>DAINAQ010000098.1:0-4465 GCA_036733325.1 Methanothrix sp. | reverse complement strand
CCCCGGCCCCCAGGGCGTTGATGTCCCAGGAGAAGGCCATGAGGATCAGGGTGCAGGTCATGGTTATCAGGGCGATGATGGCCACCTTATCCCAGGAGGACCTGCCCAGGCTTCCCATCATCCAGAAGACAACCTCGTGAACCTCCTCCGACTCTCCGACGTACTGGAGAAAGGAGGTCATGGCGGAAAAGAGGTACATGATGGCGATCCCCGCCAGGATCATCGTCTCCGGGGTTATCCCCTTGTACCTGGCAAGGCCGTAGACGATGACCGATGCCAGCATGGTGAAGATGAAGGCGTTTCCCACTATCAGATACCCTCCTCCGACGAAGCCCGCCCCCAGGATTATGGCCAAAGACGCCCCGAAGCTGGCGGCAGAGGCGATCCCCAGGGTGAAGGGGCTGGCCAGAGGGTTTTTGAGGATCCCCTGCATCGCAGCTCCGGCGACCGCAAGCCCCATCCCGGCGAAGATCCCCATCAGGACCCGGTGGAGGCGGAGCTGCCAGACGATGGTGTCGACGAAGTCGGTGGCCTCAAATCGACCCGGAAATAGCCTGGCCAGGATCGCCGAGTAGACCTCGACTGGGGTGATCTCGGCGGACCCCAGGGTCGCCGCAATCCCCGCCAGGATCGCAATCCCGAGGATGGAGAGGAGTAGGAAGAGGACCTTCCGGCCCACGAACGAGGCATACTCTTCCTTCAGCTCTGAGCTTTCTATAGCAGCATCTGTTGACATCGTCTCAGCTTCGCTCATAAACTTGATCCAATTTAAGTTTATTTGATCAAATACGAATCTCCGAGTTTATAATGCTGCCAGATCCTGCCTTGCGACCTGTTTGATCATCTGTGATGCTCTTTAAGAGGCAGAAGAGCGGCTGTTCGACCTGGGCTCTTTCTGATGCCATTTCGGAGGCTTCGAATATGGCGAAGCCTCCGAGGGTTTTGCACCTGATCTTCAGATCAGTACCCTTCATATCGCCGGGTAGACGAAGAAGTTCTCCTCCGGGTACTCCAGCCCCCTCATCTCCAGGTACTCCTGGTAGACCCCCACCGGGTCCAGCTCCGCCTCGGGATGGATCATCTCTGCCCAGTAGGTCAGTCCCACCACGGCGCCCGTACCCAGGGTTATGTCCCTGAAGATGACGTAGACCTTGCCGTTATCAACGGCGGGGATGGTGTCGGCTCCGGGGCGGCTCTCGATCTCGTTGACGAAGGCCTCCATCTCGGTGGTGTTGCTCCATCCGAGCTGGTTTATGGACGCGGGCACCTTGATCATCACCTCGGGCATCCCGGCGAGGACGGTCTCCCATTCCACCTTGGGATTTGCCTCATCCGTATCCATGATGTTCTCTCCTCCGGCCATGGTGATCATCTGGTCGGGGGCAGATCCCCGGCCGTAGGTCCAGAGGGCTCCCAGGTCTGCGCCGGACCCGCCCTCGACGTAGACCCTCGGCCTCTCCAGATCGGAGACCGCCAGTGAAACCTCGGCTGTCTTCTCGCCGACCCAGTCATTATAGCTTTCAGCCTTAGCCTCGCGGTCCAGAACCTGTCCGAGGGTGGTCATCTCCTCCTCCAGGGTCTCGGCCTTGTAGAGGTCGAGGGCCAGAACGTCGATCAGCTCGAAGGGTGCCAGGTTCTCCACCACCTCTCCGGCCTTGCTGGCATAGCAGATCACCAGCATCCCCGGCTGGATCTCGCCGGATTCGTCCCTGGCCAGATCGGCTATCTTCTCGTAGTTGAACTCCTTCCAGGTCCCCACCATCTCCCAGTGGTCAGAAAATTCGGTGAAGTAGTGGGCCTTATAAGAGATGTCCACAGATCCCGCGATCTTCTCTGCGTCCCCGAGGATGCTCACCGCATCCGCGGCATCGGAGTTGAGGACCACGATCTTCTCCACGGGCGAGTTTATGGTCACGGACCTTCCTGCGGAGTCGGTGACGGTTATGGGATAATCGACGGCGATCGACGCCCCCAGGGTCAGGCTGACGCTCAGGGCCAATAGCATAAAGAGCGATATCTTCTTCAAAATTCACCCTCCTTTAGCTCATCTGAGATGTGTAAATGGGATATGATTATTAACTAATAAGAATTTCGGTCTTTATTTTGTAATTGCGGCAGGAGGACCGAAACCCGGATAACGGCCTGGGAATATATCCCGCTGGCCCGGGACGCTCTCTGGCTCCGGCCGAGCTATATAAGAGACGGATCATGATGGATTGGGAGATCGTAGGTTACGCCGCTGCAGCCCTGACCATGTTCGGCTTTCTGCCGCAGCTGGTGAAGATGGTGCAGACCAAGTCGGTGGACGACGTGAGCCTGGTCATGATGGTCCAGATGGGATTGGGGGTATTTCTCTGGATGCTCTACGGCCTGCACCTGAATAACTCCCCCCTGATCGTGGCCAACTTCGTCTCTTTGTCGACTTTGACCCTGGGGCTTCTCCTCTACTTCAGGTACACCACCAGAAGGTACTTCCGATAAGAACGCCAAAAATGCCCTGAGGACCGGGCCGGCTTCTCGACCGCTGGCCGGACCCAAGCCGGAGGATTTTCATGATGGAGAGGCTGGCGAAGTTCCAGAACGCCGTTCTGATATTTCTCACCTGGATGATGGCCATGGTGGTGCTCCTGGCGACGGGGGAGCTATTTTACATCATCGTAAAGGAGATAGTCACCCCGCCTCTTCTCCTGCTGGAGATCGACCAGCTCCTGGAGATCTTCGGCTACTTCCTCCTGGTCCTCATCGGGATCGAGCTATTGGAGACCTTCAAGATATATATCGAGGAGAATGTCATCAACGTTCAGGTGGTCCTGCTGGTGGCCATCATCGCCGTGGCGAGGAAGGTCATCATCCTGGACGTGAAGATCCTTCCCAGCATGACCCTCATCGGGATAGGGGTGATCGTCATCTCCCTTGCTGCCGGCTATTACCTGGTCAAGAAAAGCCAGCAGGACGAGAAGGCGTGCAAGCTCTGAGGAGCGGATCGCGTTTTCCTTCAAGCTCCGACGGAGCTCCGGGATTCACCTCCGGCAACTGAGATCTCCAGACCTTCGATTCTAGGGAGACGGGAGGGAACCCTTTAATCCGATCAAAGCCCCATACCTGGTGGAGGAGAGACTGTTGTTCGCCGATGAAATTTCGACCGATCCCCCTGAGGGGGTAAAAACGGCTCTGGAGGAGGTGGCCCATCGGTACTCGGAGCTGGCAGAAGACCTTCGGGCGGACCTAGCCGCCGCCGGGGGTGCGAAGGAGGTTCTGGAGCTGGCCGAGAGGTCCACCCTGGAGATGCTGGCAAATCTGCCCCTGAGCCCGGTCTACTGCCCCTTCTGCACCATCTACCGTCCAGGCTCCCTGGACTGTCAGGGATGCAGATATGCTGCCAGGTACGGCCGGTGCACCGAAGCGGGAACCCCTTACAACCGGGCCATCGTTGCCCATTATGACCTGGTGGAGGCGGTGGAGAACCTTCGGCCGGGCCGATCTCGGGCGGAGGCCATCCCGACAGAGGACGCCAAAGTCGCCCTCAGAGGAGAGGCAGATCGGGTTGCAGATCTCGCCGGCCGGTTTGGCGAGAAGGTCAGAAGGGCCCGGTCCTCGGAGGAGGTGATGGCCCTGAAGACGGAGTTCATGGCCGATCTGGTGGGGGATCTTCCGGCGGAGAGGGTCTCTCGGATCTGCGGTTTCGAACACCGGGAGCTCTCCGAGGCGAAGAATGAGGCTCTGGTCAGGCTGAGACGCCACTGGCCCGCTTCCTGAAGGGCCTTCTAAGGGTCTTTCTGCACGTCTCTCAACTATGAATATCCACAAAGCCTATTCAGCTCGGGCCAACCCTTCAGGTCCGACGGCGGCTGCTCACCGCCGAGGCCACCAGGACCGCCAGGGGTAAGAGGCCGATGATCAGGACCGCCTCGAGGGAGAGGTCCAGAGCCACGGCCAGGATCACCAGGATGATCCCCAAGAAGACTACGGTCCAGGAGCGTCGGGGGCCCAGGGTGCAGGCGCATTTGGGCCTTTGGGGCTGGGATTCGGTTTTGAACTTGTAATTGGTCTTTTCGGAATTTTGGTCGTCTGCGTTCATTTTTCTACCACCGTCTGTTATCATCCGCGCCGTTCGCCCTCCCGGTTCTCGATCCAGAGGCCGATCAGCCTGTCCGACCTCTCCAGAGCCTCCTTCCTCCCCTCAAAGTGGTCGGCTGCGGCCTCCATCGCCTCCATGAATCCCGGAAGGTCGCCCTCATCGGCTAGATTGGAGAGCCGTTCGCACTCCTCGATGTAGGCCTCTCTCACCTGCCTCGCTTCGGGGTTCTCCTGGATGCTGGCGTAGAGCTCCGGCCCCTGGGCCAGGATTCGGCCCACAAAGTCGATCATGATCTCGTAGACCGGGCTCATGAACCGCCTCGACCTTTCGAGGTCGAAGTCCAGGGACCGGAGGGTGGAGCCGATGGAGATGTAGGCGAAGTGGGTG
>DAINAQ010000097.1:0-4475 GCA_036733325.1 Methanothrix sp. | reverse complement strand
CGGAGAAGTTGATCAGGTTACCGATGAGGGTTCTCCCGAACTCGCCATTGTAGAAGACCACGACCTTCATGCTCCTCCTCTTTTGCGGTCCACCTTATCTATCTCTTCCCCTCCCCTGCCGTTCTCAGAAGAGAAAGCTGCCAGCAGCTCATTGAGGCCCGAGACCTGATCCAGAAGATCAAGGAGGAGGAGCTCCTCTCCGGAGACGTTCAGGGCTACAGGTCCCCCCGGACCCAAAGCCACCACCGCCTTCACCCTCTTGGTTCCGGCGAAGGCCGCCCTCTCGTCCCGGACCATCGAGAACGAATAGACCTCTGCTACCGGTATCAGGACAAAGTTACCCACCCGGAGGGGTTCGTCTGCTACAAGGCTCCTGAACATCCCATCATCCCGATCTCACCAATCTTCGATCTCACCAATCTTCGATCTCACCCACCGCCAGATTCTCCGATCATCATCTATCTATAGTTACGTTATTGTACAAAAATGGCGAGGGTATTGGATGGATGACAACCTCAGCGGCATGGAGCCCCAAATTCTCTGGAGGCATTTCGACGAGCTCAGGAAGATCCCCCGCTGTTCCAAGCACGAAGAGAGGGCGGCGGAGTACGTCCTCTCCGTCGCCAGAAGGCTGCATCTGGATTGCGGGAGGGACGGGGCAGGAAACGTCCTGGTGAGGGCGGTCGCTACCCCGGGAAGGGAGGGGTCGCCGAAGGTCCTCCTCCAGTCCCACCTGGACATGGTCTGCGAGAAGAACAAGGACACGGATCACGACTTCCTGAACGATCCCATCAGGGTGGTGGTCGAGGACGGCTTCGTCTCGGCTGGGGGGACGACCCTGGGCGCGGACAACGGGATCGGGGTCGCCGCGGCCCTCGCCGTCCTGGAGGACCCCGAGGCGGTCCACGGGCCCCTGGAGCTTCTCTTCACCCTCGACGAGGAGGAGGGGATGTCCGGGGCGAGAGGGCTTCGGGAGGGCGAGATCGAGGCCAGGTTGATGATCAACCTGGACACCGAAGACCCTCACGCCGTCTACGTGGGCTGCGCCGGTGGCGAGAACTCCCACCTCCGACTGCCCGTCCGATGGGTGCGCCCGGTGGGCCCCGACCGGGGCGAGGTGGCAGCCTTCGAGGTGGTCCTCAAGGGGCTGAAGGGCGGCCACTCCGGGGTGGACATCAGCCTGGAGAGGGGGAACGCCATCAAGCTCCTCGGCGTCGTCCTCTGGGAGGCGGGAGAGAGGGTCCCCTTCAGCCTTGCGTCCATCAGGGGCGGGGACAAGCACAACGCCATCCCCCGGGAGGCGGATGCCCACGTCGTCCTGCCCCAGGCGGGGGCGGAGGAGTTTAGATCGCTGGTGGAGGCGGCCGGCCGCGCCCTCCAGGAGGAGTACCGCACGGTGGACCCGGATCTGGTGGTAAAGGTATCGCCCCTGACCCCACCCGAGAGGGTCGCAAGCCCCCAGGACTCGGAGCGGGCCGTCGCCCTGATCGTGGCCCTCCCCAGCGGAATTCTCCGCTGGAGCCCCGAGATCCCCGACCTGGTAGAGACCTCCACCAACCTCTCGGTCGTCTTCACCGAGGAGGACCACCTCTTCCTCCAGCTCGCCTCCCGATCGTCGTCGGTGGTCGGCCTGAAGACCACGACCGGAAGGATCCGGGCGGCGGCGGAGCTGGCGGGGGCGAAGGTGGAGAGGGGGGACAGCTATCCGGGAAGGCTCCCCAAGCTCGACTCAAAGCTCCTTGCAGCCTGCAAGGCCGCTCATGAAGAAATATTCGGCCGGGAGCCGGAGGTCAGGTCCATTCACGCCGGCCTTGAGATCGGGATCATCGGGGAGAAGTTTCCGGAGATGGATATGGTCTCTTTGGGGACGACCATCGAGCACCCCCACTCTCCGAACGAGAGGGTGAAGATCTCGGCGGTGGAGGAGTTCTACCGGTTCGTTCTGGCGGCGCTGGGGAAGGTCTCGGAGATGGAAGGATAAGTCCGAAGCTTGAATTTTAGAGAGGTCGGAGGCCCCAAGAGACACCAGGCCCGGACGGCGGAGGAGCTGGATCGTGCCTTCCGGGGCCGGGACTGATCCCGCGCCTCCGGGCGGGGCGAATCTGGCAGAGGAGATACGGATACGGGCGGAAGGTCGGGCCCGGAAGCGAGGTTTAAGTAAACATCAACAAGAATCAGAATGGCAAAATCGTTCGTTTCTGCCTGCTCAATTCCTGTCGAAAAATTGTTTTTCTCGAAATAAATGAGATGGGCTCCGGAGTGGCGGAGAGAGGGAGAGGTGCCTTTACTCCGGCCTCAGGTAGCGGACCCCCTCCGGCGCCGCCTCATCGACGAGGACGACGATCGTCTCCGAGAGGCGGTTGAACAGCCTCTGCCCCGACCCGGGCATGGCGATCCAGCCGATGAGGCAGTCCAGGGGGAGGAGGAAGGCCTTGCCGAAGCTCTCGATGGCGGCCCGGGGGAGGTCGATCTCGTCGCCCCTCCGGTCGGTGACCTTCAGCCCCAGGGCCATCTTGCCCAGGGACTGGCCCCGGTACCCCTCCAGGAGCGTCCAGTAGACGAAGAGGACGAGACCGTCGTCGGGACCGATGTCCACGAACCAGTGGTGGAAGAAGGGGCCGGGCATGGGCCAAAAGCCGAATATGGAAAAGGGCCCGGAGATGCCCGATATCGTCGCCAGAACGTCCATCAAAATTCCCACCAGGATTATGTCGATCAGCCAGGCCCCCAGCCTCCGCCACCAGGAGGCGATCCTGATCTCCCTGATCTCGCCTTCTTTTCCCTCCACATCATCACCAGCCATAAACAGCGCTCTCGTGGCAGTATCACATCTCTCCCGATCTCGCCTTCAGCTTTATCTCGATCTCGATCTCATCATCCTCCAGTTCCACCTCAAGCTTTATGGGGGATTCAGGATCGACGGAGACGGACGCGCCGTGGTGAGAGATCTCCACCGCGCCACCCGCTTCCATCTCCTGGGCCAGATCCTTGAGAAAAGCTGCCGCCTCAGAGTTGGTCAGGGTGAACTTCTGCTTGAACTCCTTGAAGCCCTTCTCCGAGCTGAATTTCATGGAGGTCTTTCCAGCCTCACCTTGTAATTTCGCCATGCTGATCAGTCGATATATTTTAGCTTCGCAGATTATAGAGCTTTGGGCCTTTTCCCCTCCGTTTCCCCTCCGGCGGCAGAGCGAAGAAGAGAGTTGGGAGCGTCCGATCTCATCGGAAATCGATGCACGGATCAGAAGACTGCTGAATCGTAACCCATAGTCGCAGATGGGCGGAGCTGGTGAGAGGAGGGGGAGAAATGAGGGAGCGAGGGGCGAAGGCGCCGGACCCGGCCCCGCCGCCGCCCGCAGGCTCCATCCCGGTCCCACCGGGCCGGCTTCCTCCCCCTCAGTCTCTTCAATACACCCGCTCGTTGTGCATTCTGGTGCTGTAGAGCCGGAAGTTGTCGCTGTTCTTGTCCTGGAAGAAGATGTAGCTGTACCGGGAGTCGGTCCTGTGGGCCTCGTACTCCTCCCTCGCCTCCTCGCGGCAGCGCTTGCAGGCGAATAAGGGCACAAAGACCCCGAAGCCGCTATCAGACGACCCGTAACCTCTGACCGCGTCGGTGTCGATGGTCATGTAGCCGGGACAGCTCTTCTCGGGGCACATCTTCACCGACTCGGTCTGCTTCTCCCGGATCCCGTCGGTGTCGTAGAAGATGTTCTTCCTCCTCCGGAAGAAGGGCCCCGCCCTCTCTACGGCCTTCGCCGTAAGTTCATCCCTCGCCTCCCAGATCCCCTGGAGGTACTCCACCGTTCCCGTGATATTCGCCTCCATGGTCCTGGACATCGAAAACCTCCCCGGGACGTAGTCTGGCTCCCTCACCTTCGAGTAGTCCAGCCCGGCCATGGCCAGGATGATACCGGTGTTTACATACGGCAGGGCCGACTCGATGGCGTACCCGCCCTCCAGGACGGCGATGTCCGGGGCCAGCATCTCGTTGAGCTTCGCGTACCCCTGGGCCGAGAAGCGCATGTTGGCCAGGGGGTCGGTGTAGTGGTTGTCCTGGCCCGCGGAGTTGACCACCAGCTGGGGTCGAAACTCCTTCAGGATGGGGAGGACCAGCTCCTCTAAAACGTAGTGGATCCCCTCGTCGGGGGTCTCGGGCGGCAAGGGGATGTTGATCGTCCTTCCGATGGCCTTGGGGCCGCCCTGCTCGTCGACGAACCCCGACCCCGGATAGAGGGTCCTTCCATCCTGGTGGAAGGATATGAAGAGGACGTCGGGGTCGTGGTAGAAGATCTCCTGGGTCCCGTCGCCGTGGTGGACGTCGGTGTCGATGATCGCCACCCGCCGCAGGCCGTACTTTCGGCGGATGTACTCCACCATAATCGCCTCGTTGTTGACGTTGCAGAATCCGCGGTTGCCGTGGGCTACCCTCATGGAGTGGTGGCCCGGCGGCCTGACCAGGGCGAAGGCGTTGGTGATCT
>DAINAQ010000096.1:0-4519 GCA_036733325.1 Methanothrix sp. | reverse complement strand
ATCTTGCCAGGAGGCCTCTTTGTCGGGAACGGCGGAGAAGGCGGCGCCAAGAGCTTCCCCAGCCACCAATCGCACCTTTTTGTGCTCGCTGCCGGTCAAGCAAATCAAATCTTGCCAGGCGACCCCTTTGTCGGGGACAGCGGAGAAGGCGGCGCCAAGAGCTTCGACAGCTCGCGATCGAACAGAGCTGTCCTCGTCGCCGGTCAAGCGAATCAGATCTTGCCAGGCAGCCCCTTTGTCGGGAACGGCGGAGAAGGCGGCGCCAAGAGCTTCGGCAGCTCGCGATCGAACAGAGCTGTCCTCGTCGCCGGTCAAGCGAATCAGATCTTGCCAGGCGGCTCCTTTATCGAGAAAAAAGGGATAATTAGCACGCAGTCGATCAACCGCCTTTCTGCGATCTTTGACTTTAGCACTTAAGGACTTTCGGTGAATCTTCCCCTGGTTGACCAAATCCCTACACCACAGATCCTATAGCACTTCGCATTTAAGATTGTTTTCATATTTGCTTGAAGAATGTGGATGTGCTGCCCATCCGGAAATATTATCCCGTCTGCGATCAATATAAAATGCAGTTTCGGCGAGAATTGGTGAACACCAGCAGGCCTAAAACACCACAGGGGGGAAAGATTGGATCGCGAGGCAGTCCTGAAGCTCCTCGAAGAGCTCAAGGCCGAGATGAAAGAGGCGCTGGGAGATCAGCTGGTCGGGCTCCTCCTCTTCGGCTCCCATTCGAGAGGGGATTATTCGGCGTCCTCAGACGTGGACCTGCTGATCCTCACAGATGGAGAGCTGAGCCGGGCGGAGGGGGATGCGATAGACGATCTGATCGCGGAACGCTCCCTGAGGCACGACGTGGTGATCTCGGCCATAATCTATCCTTCGAAGACCTTCCAGGAGTACAACACTCCGTTCCTCTTGAGCGTGAAAGAGGACGGGATAGCGATATGAGGTACCAACGGGAGATGGCGGCCCTGTTGGAGAAGGCCGAGAGAGTGCCCCTCGCCCTCCACCCATTCAGAATCTATTTCGTCAGCTCTTGCTCAAACCGTCCTCTTCCGACCCCGTCTCCCACCAGATCTTGACCCTGATCGACGACGCGGACAGGACGAAGCCCCCGTTCTCCTCCTTTAGAACCCGGCCCAGGTGCTCCCGGACGATCGCCTCCTGCTCCGCCGTCGTTATGCGGTACTGGTGGCGGAAGTGCTCCATCGCCTCCTCCTTGTTGGCGAACCGCTGGGCGTGTTGGAGGCGGAAGGTGCTCACGTGGGGGTAGATCCCCATCTGATAGAGGACGTTGTAGAGGACGTCGGCCTTGGGCCCGGGTTGGTAGTCCACGCCGTGGAGCCTCGGCCAGAGGTCCCGGCAGTCCCGGTCCCAATGGGTCTCCCCGGCGAAGTGGTAGAGGTAGATGTGCCCGCCTTGTGCGGCGGAAGCGATCATCTTCTCGATCGCCGCCCGGATGTCGGGCATCCCCAGGGAGAAGGAGGCGATCACCACGTCGTAGGGCGGGTCCAGGTCGTCGGCGACGGACACGTCCTCCCACCGCTTCTGGACGACGTCGATGTCGCTGACCCCCTCCTCGACCATCTTCTCTTTGAGGACCGAGACCATCCCCTCGGCAGGCTCGACGGCGGTGACGCTGGCGACTCTTCGGGCGAAGGGGATGGCCAGGGTGCCGGGCCCGGCCCCGATGTCCAGGACCCTTGAGTCGGGGGTGATAGCGGTTCCCGCGATCGTCCCCTCCACGCGGTGGCGGTTCTCCTTGGACATATTCCAGAACTTGATGGCGCTCTCCCGGCTCTCCCAGATCCGGGCGCAGTCTCGGGCGGTGCTCACTTCCCGGCTCCTCTTCATCTGATCGATCCAAACCTCGTTCCAGTCGATCTCGGTAATGGGGTTCATCGTGATATTCACCTCGGTTTTTTATTTGGATAAGTACCCGCAGCAATGCCAGCGCCGCAATGCTGCCTCAATGCAGTTCGCCGCGATGCGAGCCAGGTCTCCGTTTCGATGCGAGCGAGGGATGGGCGGGGCGGGCTGATCGGGTTCTTCGCTTTGAGATATCGAATCGATTAGTCAGACGCCTCTATTTAAGATGTTTGCCGCTATTAGTATAACTAAGAAGGCAAATGGCGAAGTTAGGGATGCCGAAAATTGATATCAGCCCGGATGATTGCAGAGATGATGTTAATTCTATTCCAGATATTATGCCAAATGAGTGGAGGCTGAGCCCCCTTACCCTGGATATGCAACTTACGAATTCTCGTTTTGGATGCGGCTAAGAAGAATAAGTTCATAAATCAGGCAACTAGAAATTCTGATCATAACATGAGATCTGACCGCCAGAATGAGGTGTTTCAAAATGCTAAAACCAATGATCTTTGTCCCGGCGTTGGCCCTCCTGACGCTTGTGGCCATGGGGACCGCCGGCGCCACCGACTACGAGGTGGCCGAGTACACCATCGCCGACGCCACGGGAGACTGGGGCTTTCCCTCGCCCTTCGCCCACTACTCCCGGGGCCCCGGATACGTCCGGATGAGCCTCATCTTCGACACCCTGGTCTGGAAGGACGATGAAGAGTACCTTCCGGCCCTGGCCGAAAGCTGGGAGTACCTCGAGGACGAGAACGCCTACTCCTTCGAGCTTCAGGAGGGGGTCACCTGGCACGACGGCGAGCCCTTCGACGCCTCCGACGTGGTCTTCAGCGTCGATTACTTCCAAGATCACCCCTACCAGTGGGTCGACTCCGGGATAATCGAATCTGCCGAGGCCACCGGTGATAACGGGGTGAAGCTCTACCTGTCCGAGCCCTACGCCCCCTTCATGGACCTGGTCGCCTGCACCCTGCCCATCCTCCCCGAGCACATCTGGGACGGGGTCGCCGACCCTGCGAGCTTCAGCGACGATGAGGCCCTGGTGGGGACAGGCCCCTTCAGGCTCGCCGACTACGACATGGCCCAGGGGACCTACCTCTACGAAGCCCGCGACGACTATTATCAGGGCGCGCCTGGAGTCGGAAGGATCATCTTCGTCAAGATGACCGACCAGACCGCCCCCGCCGGCCTCACCCAGGGGTCGGTGGACGCAGCCTCCGTCCCCCCCGAGGCCACGTCCCAGCTGGAGGACGAGGGGCTGGAGATCATCGAGGGCGCCCACGACTGGAACGCGAAATTGATGATCAACCATCAGAAGGAGCCCTTCTCAGACCCCGAGTTCAGGCGGGCCTTGGCGTATGCCATCGACCGGGAGGCCCTGGTGGACGTGACCCAGCGGGGCGAGGCCCTGGCCGGCAACCCCGGACTGGTCCCCCCTGACAGCGACTGGTACAACCCCGACGTGGAGCAGTACGAGTACGATCCGGATCTGGCGAGGGATATGATCATCGATCTCGGACTCGAGGGCGAAGAGGTGGAGATCCTGGTGGCCGAGCGGGGAACCGTCGGCTGGCCAGGCTCGCGGGTGGCCGAGCTGGTCGAGCAGCAGCTGGAGAAAGCGGGCCTGGTGGTGACCCTCCGATCCCTGGACGGAGCCACCCTGGACACAAAGGTGCTGGCCTGGGACTTCGACCTCGCCCTCCTGGGCCACGGCGGCCTGGGAGCAGACCCCGACTACCTCCGGAGGATGACCCTGGATGAGACCCTCAACAGCGTGCAGTACTATGATGACGACGACCTCGCCGACCTCCTCGAAGAACAGCAGAGGGAGACCGACGAGGACGACCGGGCCGATATGATCGACCAGGCCCAGTCCCTCTACGCCGAAGACCTCCCCGCCATAACCCTCTACTACCCCAACTGGTACTGGGCCCACAACGGCGAGGTGGACCTCTTCTTCACCAGGGGCGGGATCGCCATCGGAGTTCCGATACCGTTGAACAAGATGGCCTTCCTCTGAGAAGGGAAGAAACAATCCCGAGAGATGCGATGCCTCGATCCCCGGGGCATCGGCCTCCTTTTTCTTCTCGCCTTTTTTTTTTCATTTTGCCTTTTCGTCTCGGATCTAATGGGGGATATATACTTAGAGGAGGCCCACCTCGGGATCAGCATCAGAAAGGCGATCCAGAAGTACGCCGCCCCCGTCGAGATTATGGGCAGCGGGCCTGGGCGATGAAGAAGACCTCTCCCTGCCTCTTCCTCGACCGGGCGGAGGGGCTCTGAAAGATACATCCGGCACATCCGGCACGGCCCCTGGTTTGCAGGTCCTTCCCCCTCCTCTCCCCCCGGACCGTGGGGGGAGAGCCTCCGGCCGACTGGTGCCCCACAGCAGGATCTCTGAACGAAGCAAGATCTCTGAACGAAGCAAGATCTCTGACAAATCGTCGTCGGATCGATGACGCAGGCGGCTTCAAAGATCAGGCGAATTTGCCACCTTGGACCTTCTGGCCGTCATAATATCCCCCTATTTATCCAAATTTACGGGCCATTCTATTAATCTGCCATGGATTTTGTGTTATGGATCATCAACTTGATGCATTTTCACGCATACGATTCGGGAAAGTTTCATAAATAATGACCTGAT
>DAINAQ010000095.1:0-4540 GCA_036733325.1 Methanothrix sp. | reverse complement strand
AGGTAATCCCGGTGCTCCAGGGCCTTTGCCGCCTTCTCGATCTCGGTCACCTGCTCTTTGGTCAGGACCAGATCCTCTATCCGGTCCCGGACGTCCTCGGGGGCCTTGATCCGGACCAGCTTGAGGATGTCGTCGGCCTCCTCCACCTTGACGGTCATCTCCCGGATCTTGGACTGGATCCACTCCCGGTCGGTGAGGAGGGGCTGGTTTCTCCTCTTGGCCTCGGCGTAGCTGACGTCCAGGGAGTCGTAGCTCTCGTAAAAGTAGGCCAGGGTGGGGTTGGACCTGACCCTCTCCAGGGTGTCGCGTCTGATGAACCACTTCGCCCCTACGTCGAAGACGGTGAGCCTCAGCTGGTCCCGGAGACCTTCCCGGTCGACGAAGGGGAGGTTCCTCGCCGCCTCCCGGACGGAGCCGAGACCGTAGATCTCCTGGACGTCGGACTCGGTGACGTAGACCGGCCGCTTAACCTTCCTAGCCGCGGGATCGAAGTAGTGTTTTCTTATCTTGGGCGGAAGATCGTCCTCGGTCAGGTTCTCGGATCGGTTGTATATCTCCGCCGTGAGCAGCAGCTCTGCGATCTCCAGCTCGCCCGACGTTCCCGTAGCCCTCAGCTCAGCATCTGATTCAGTCTTCGCGCTTGACCCCATTTTTGCACCTGACCCCATCTTTTAAAGCTCGATATGTCATCCAGCCCTATGGCTGAAGGCGAATAATGACCCCCCTAGAGTGATAAATCTTTCCTTCAATCGACGGATCGGATGCCGTCAGATCCCGACAACGGTCGACGGCTTGCGTCGTCAACTTTATCAACGATAAAAAACCCCATGGTTGGAGATCGACCATATTTGGGATGGTCGTATTAGGTGATCGAGATGAATGCGTGGGATCGCTTTATTTGGTAAAGTTCATTTGCTGGACACAACGCTTCGCGACGGTGAACAGACCCCCGGGGTCTCCCTGACCGGAGACGAGAAGCTGGAGATCGCCCGGAACCTGGACGCCCTGGGCATCGACGTGATAGAAGCGGGATCGGCCGTCACCTCCGAAGGGGAGAGGATGGCGATGAAGGCCGTGGCCAACGAGGGGCTGCGGGCCGAGATCGCGAGCTACGTTCGCGCCAGGACCGACGACGTGGATCTGGCCCTTGATTGTGATGTCGACTCCATCCACCTGGTGGTGCCGGTCTCAGACCTCCACATCAAGAGCAAGCTCCGGTCGGACCGGGATTCGGTGCTGAGGTCGGCAGTGACGGTGACCGAGTACGCAAAAGATCACAGCCTGATTGTGGAGCTCTCCGGCGAGGATGCGAGCCGCGCCGACCAGGGGTACTTGACCAGCCTCTATCGGGCTGGGATCGACGCCGGAGCCGATCGGCTCTGCTACTGCGACACGGTGGGAGTTCTGGTGGCGGAGAAGGCCTTCCAGATCTTCTCTCGCCTCTCCGAGCTTCCGGTCCCGGTGAGCGTCCACTGTCACGACGACTTCGGCCTCGCCACCGCCAACACCGTATCGGCCCTCCGGGGCGGGGCCTCTCAGGCCCACGTCACCGTCAACGGGATCGGTGAACGGGGTGGGAACACCAGCCTCGAAGAGGTGGTGATGACCCTGGAGTCCCTCTACGGCATAAAGACGGAGATTCGCTGCTCGGAGCTGTACACCCTCTCCCGGCTGGTCAGCCGGCTGACGGGGATACCCGTCGCCCCCAACAAGGCCATCGTGGGGGAGAACGCCTTCACCCACGAGGCCGGGATCCACGTCCACGGCCTCCTCGCCGACACCTCGACCTACGAGCCGATCCATCCCGAGACGGTCGGGAGGAAGAGGAGGATCGTCCTCGGAAAGCACGCTGGACGTAGCTCCGTCGAGCTGGCCTTAAGAGAGCTTGGGATCGAGTGCACGAAAGACGAGCTGGCCGAGATCCTCGCCCGGGTCAAGGAGCTGGGTGACAAGGGAAAGAGAGTCACCGACGCCGACCTTCAGACGATCGCGGAGATCGTCCTCTCGATCCAGAAGGAGCCGAAGGTGAAGCTGGACGAGTTCACCATCGTCAGCGGCAACCATGCCACCCCCACCGCCAGCATCAGAATCACCGTCAACGGGACGGAGATGCTGGAGGCGGGGACGGGGGTCGGTCCCGTGGACGCGGCGATCAACGCCATCCGCCGGGCGATCTCCGGGGTGAGGGATGTGAGGCTGGAGGAGTACCACGTCGACGCCATCACCGGCGGGACTAACGCAGTGGTCGAGGTCTGGGTCACCGTGGCCATGGGCGACCGGAGCATAACCGCCCGGGGCGCGGGAGCGGACATCATCATGGCCTCTGTGGAGGCCGTTTTGGAAGGGATCAACAGGTTGATGCAACTTGAGGAGGACGGATAGATGGGTAAGATGAGCGGGGCCGAAGCCATCCTGGAGTGCCTGAAGCTCGAAGGGGTCGAGATCATCTTCGGGCTTCCCGGCGGGGTGCTGTTGCCCCTCTACGACGCCATTTACGATTCGGATATCAGGCACATCCTCGTTCGGCACGAACAGGCGGCGGCGCACGCCGCAGACGGATACGCCAGGGCTACGGGCCGGGTGGGCGTATGCCTGGCCACCTCGGGACCCGGCGCCACCAATCTGGTGACGGGGATCGCCACCGCCTACATGGACTCGGTGCCTCTGGTGGCCATGACCGGCCAGGTCCCCACCAACCTGATCGGAAAGGACGCCTTCCAGGAGGCGGACATCACCGGGATAACCATGCCCGTGACCAAACACAGCTACCTGGTCAAGGATGCAAAAGAGATCCCCCGCGTATTTCGAGAGGCCTTCTACATCGCCCGGACCGGAAGGCCCGGACCCGTTCTCATCGACCTCCCCCGGGACGTCACCGTCAACGAGCTGGACTTCAAATATCCCGAGATCAACCTGCCGGGATACAGCCCGAACCTCAAGGTCCACAACCTCCAGATCAAGAGGGCGGCCGCCGCCCTGATGGAGGCGGAAAGGCCCGTCATCTACGTCGGAGGCGGGGTCAAGTACTCCGACGGCCACAGGGAGCTGGTGGGGCTGGCCGAGAAGATCAAGGCCCCGGTGACCACGACGTTGATGGGGATCGGCTGCTTCCCCGAGGACCATCCCCTATCCCTGGGGATGCTGGGGATGCACGGGACCAAGTACGCCAACTACGCCATCCAGGAGGCAGACCTCATCCTGGCCGTGGGTGCCCGGTTCGACGACCGGGTGACGGGTAAGGTGGCCAGCTTCGCTCCTCAGGCCAGGGTGATCCACGTCGACGTCGACCCCGCCGAGATAGGAAAGAACGTCCGGGTCGACATCCCGGTGGTGGGGGACGCCAAATCCGCCCTCGCCGAGCTGGCCAAGGCGGTGGAGGAGAAGCCCTGGAGCCCCTGGAACGACAAGGTGGCGGGCTGGAAGAACGACCATCCCCTGGGCTATGCCAGGGACGGGGAGACGATCAAGCCTCAGGCCGTCCTGGAGATGCTCTGCAGGCTCTGCCCGGAAGCGGTCATCGTGACCGAGGTAGGCCAAAACCAGATGTGGGCAGCTCAGTTCTTCACCCATGGCGACCCCAGGAGGTTCATCTCCTCGGGGGGCCTGGGTACGATGGGGTACGGGTTTCCGGCGGCGATCGGGGCGAAGCTGGGCTGCCCCGACGCGGAGGTATTCGACATAGCCGGGGACGGGAGCTTCCAGATGAACATCCAGGAGCTGGCGACGGCGGTGATCAACGACGTGGCGGTCAAGGTGATCGTGCTGAACAACGGCGTTTTGGGGATGGTCCGGCAGTGGCAGGACCTCTTCTACGAGAAGAGGTTCTCCGGCACCACCCTCAATCGGATCCCCGACTTCGTCAAGGTCGCCGAGGCCTACGGAGGCCTGGGCCTGCGGGCGACGAAGCCCTCGGAGGTGGAGGGGGTGCTGAAGGAGGCGATAGATTCGGATGTGGTCACCGTCGTCGACATCATCATCTCCCCCGACGAGAAGGTCTCGCCCATGGTCCCGGCGGGGGCCTCCCTATCCGAGATCCTGGAGCTGGAGAAGGTGGACCAGGCCGCCGGGATCCAGAGGTCCTATCCAGGATATCCGGCGAGCGAGGTTCTGGAGCTGGAGGGGTGAGGATGAAGCATACCATAGCCCTCATCGTCGAGAACAGGCCCGGCGTCCTGGTGAGGATAGCGGGGCTCTTCAGCAGGCGCGGCTTCAACATCGACAGCCTCACCGTGGGGGCGACGGACAACCCCGACTACTCGCGGATGACCATCGCCGTCGACGGGGACGAGGTGGTCCTGGAGCAGGTGACAAAGCAGCTGAACAAGCTCATCAACGTCATCCGGGTCAGCGAGCTGGACCCGGCGGAGTCGGTGGAGCGGGAGCTGGCGATGATAAAGGTCGCCGCCCGGAAGGAGGACCGTAGCGAGATCATGCAGATCGTGAGCGTATTCCGGGCCAAGATCATCGACGTATCGCCGAGGTCGATGATAATCGAGGTGACGGGAAGCCAGGACAAGGTGGAGGCGATGGTCCGGCTCCT
>DAINAQ010000094.1:0-4638 GCA_036733325.1 Methanothrix sp. | reverse complement strand
TATAAAATAGCCCCATAAATCTTTGGTATGACGTCCTCTGGGAGGGAGACGCCAGTTGGGGGAGGATCTTTCAACAGTTTGCATGTATGAATGATGCTGTCTCGAAAGTTGAGCTTTTGATGCGAAAGGGGTGTTAAAAAGATGGGAGATAGTGTAAAGATACTAGGTATGGAGGCTGAAAAGGGCCGATGGTTGTTTGTCATCATCGGCATGGTCATCAACCTCTGTCTAGGTAGCATCTATTCGTGGAGCGTCTTCAAAGCGCCGCTTAAAGCCTTTCTCGAGACCTCTGGACCAGAGGTCAGCGCTTCCGCTCTACAGTTGCCGTTTATGATCTTTCTTGCTTGCTTTGCGATCGCCATGCCTCTGTCTGCGGGTTACATTGAGAAGCACGGGCCCCGCAAGGTCGTGATGGTCGGGGGAGTTCTTACTGGTCTTGGATGGCTTATGGCATCCATGTCCACCTCCATTATGATGATGGTTGCCACCTACGGCATCATCGGAGGGATCGGCGTTGGGATAGCCTATGGAGTTCCCGTGGCCATGTCCGGCAGGTGGTTCCCGGACAAGCGCGGGCTTGCGGTGGGGCTCACCGTGCTGGGCTTCGGCTTTTCCGCCTTCTTCACCGCGAACATAGCAAACATCCTCATCGCCTCGAGCGGCGTGATGCAGACCTTCCGCATCTTCGGGATAGCCTTCATCATAATCATGGTGATTCTGGCAACGCCCCTGGTCTTCCCGTCCGCTGGATGGAAGCCCGCAGGCTGGGCGCCTCCTGCACCAAAGCCCGGAGCTGCGAAGAGTTGTGAGATGAAACGGCAGGAGATGCTTAAAACCAAGACCTTCTTCGGCCTCTGGCTCTGCTACTTTATAGGATGTCTTGCCGGGCTTATGGCCATCTCGATCTCTGCAGATGTGGCAGGCGAGGTGGGGACCGAAGCCGTGGCGGCTCTGCTGATGGGATTCTCACCGGTCGGGTTCTTCGCCATATTCAACGGCGGCGGAAGGCCGGTATTCGGTACCCTCACCGACAAGCTTACTCCGAAGAACGCGGCGATCCTTTCCTTTGTGCTGATCATCATCGCCTCGCTTTTGATATGGCAGATGCAGACCGCTCCGGTGTACATACTCTCCTTCGCCATCCTCTGGGGATGCCTGGGAGGCTGGCTTGCCATAGCCCCTACGTCCACCGCATCCTTCTTCGGCGTTGGTGACTACCCGCGATGCTATGGAATGGTCTTCCTGGCTTACGGTGCCGGTGCCCTGGTGGGTCCGTTCCTGGCAGGGTGGATCAAGGATGCAACCGGAAGCTTCATCGCAGTCTTCCCGTATGTCATCGCCCTGGCAGCAGCGGGAATTGTCATAGCCTTCCTCTTGATGAAGCCCCCCGTTACGGAGTGATCTAGCTCAAAGAATGGAGGTGATAAATACAGGCCGATGGCTGGAGCCCCGGGGGGGAGGATGCGGCGGAGGGAGCCGCCTCCCCCCGGCCCTTCCACCTGCAGTCGCGATCAGGTTCCGTTGATCTCAATATCTCCGGCTCTTTCTGGCCCGCTCCGGCGGTCCGTATCTTCTCTTTTCTCGCCTTCGCCAAAGATATTAAATGAAACCCCAGCATCTCTTATCACCATGTTCAAGCTCGGAGAATACGACGAGTTCGATGCTGCGGATATCGCTGACTATCTCAAAGAGGCGGGGGTGAAGGTCGATCTGAAACCGTCGATCTCCGCCTTCATGGACAGCGCCGTCTACATGGAGGGGAGGAAAAGCCAGCTCCTGGAGAGGATCGAGGACTTCGAGATCTACGATCGGTACCTATCGGCTCTGAAGACCGCCCTGGCCGAGGGGGTCGAGGCCGAGGAGTTCAAGGATCGATATCTTTGCCTCCTGGACCCTTCCTGGAAGGGGAGGATGGCCGAGATAGCGGGGTTCATGGAAGAGGGCTCCATCTCCCTGGAGGGGGAGCCGGGATCGCCCGACGAGATCATCGATCGGGCGGCAGATCTCTTGGAGAAGCTCGAAGCCCTCCAATTTCTGGATGCTGTCCTGGAGCTTAACGAGATCGAGATCGAAAAAGGCGCCAAGGGCGAGCTCGGAGAAGATCCGCTCTTGAGGATAGCCATCGAATCCGAGACTTGCGACCCCGAAGACGAGCTGACCAAAGCCATCGTCTCAGTCCGTCTGGAAAAGACGGTCGATGTCCGCCTGGACGAACTGACTACCCCCCTGGCCAGAGATGTAGCTTCCGAGTTCGCGGACGAATACCCCGAGGAGTACTACAAGATCTCTTCTATGGGCATGACCGTCGAACGGCTCCTCCAGCCGCCGGGAGAATCGAACAAGATTGACCTCGATGAGTTCGAAGACCTCCTCGTCTTCGAAGAGGATATGGAAAATCTGGTCATGATGGTGGACGGGACCTCGGTGGCCGAAGATATCGCAAAGACGTTGAAGAAGGAGGGGGTCATCAAGATCAAGGGCGATAAGATCGCCTGGAAGAGATGAGGATCTGGGGAGGCGTCAGTCTTCAAGCTATCGCCTCCGGGGGCGTCATCTCTTTGACCATCTCCGGCAATGGTCCGTCCTTGAAAATAAAGAGAATTGGTGTCCATGGACGAAGGCCCATTGATCGCTCAAAATCCCCGTAACCGCCGAGAAGACCGCCGGACCGGAGGTGGCAATTCCCACGACCCGAAGACGGCTGAGAAAGCTATCGCCTGAAGAGAAGCTGGCCGAGGCGAAGAGGCTCTGCCACGCATCTTGCGCCGAAAGTTGCGTCGAGCTTAAGCGAGAGGGCTTCCATCGAAAGCTCCTGGAGATGAGGCCCCACTGGTCGATTCTGAAAAGAGAAGATCAGGAGAGGACCATCGACCGGGGTGAGAGCGAGCCCTTCGACATCGCCATACCCCTCCCCGCCAAAGACCGCGCTGATCCTGAGAAGACCTCCTGGGGAGTCGACCTTTTCTGGGAGCGGTTTCGATGCACCGGGTGCGGTCGGTGCTGCTATACTCCGGGGGCGGGGCTGTACCTCGAAAAGGCGGATATAGAGCGGATCTGCCGCCACCTGGGCTGGCCCAAGGCGAGGCTTCTTCGCCTCTGCAGCCGCGACAGGGCGACCAAAGCCTGGTCTCTCAAGCAGCCCTGTCCCTTCTATGACCCCGAGAAGGGATGTACCATCTATCCGGCAAGGCCCCTCACCTGCACCCGCTACCCCCTCCACCCGCCCCTCAGGGAGATGCCTTACCATCTGGCCGTCGACGCCTTCTGTCCTGCGGCGAGGGAGTTTGCCAAGGAGACCCTGGGCTGGTGGATCGTCTGCGAGGCGAACTGGGCAAGGATTCTAAAGGATATGGAAGGTTGATCGAACCCAGGGAGGTCTTGTGTCGCTCTTCGACTTTATTGTTCTCGGATCTGTAATCGGTTCCAATAACCTCGCAGTGGCTTTAGCCCTGGGGGCTCTGGGACAGGCGCAACGCCGTTTCAGGATAATGCTGATCTTCGGCCTGTTCGAGTTTTTCGTGCCGCTCCTCGGTATCTGGCTGGGCTCGACCACCGCAGAGACGATCGGCCTTCATACGAACCTGATGGGTGCAGTGCTGCTGGTGGGGCTGGGTTTGTATACGGGAATCAGCGGCGTCCGCCATCAAAGTGAGGACGAGAAGCTCGAAAAGGATGAGAAACTGGCGCGGCAGGTCACTCAGTGGCACGGGCTAGTCTTCCTGGCGGCGGGACTGAGCGCCGACAATTTGGTGGTGGGTTTCAGCCTTGGAATGGGACAGGCTAATCCGATGGCTGTAGCGTTCACCATCGCGTTCTTCTCAGTGCTATTCACCTGGGCTGGCATCAGGTTAGGTAGCGAATATCGCCGCAACTGGGAGCGCGGGGCTAAGATCGGCGCTGGAGGTTTGTTGGTAGGGCTTGGCCTGGCGTGTGGGTTGGGATGGTTCTAAACGGAGGTCAGAACATCTCTCTATAAACCATAAGATCCACAATCTCGCAGAACCCAGGACCGAACTCCTCCTCTGAGACGTAGTCCGACTCCTCCTTCAGCTCCGGGACTCCGTTCGCGACCGCCGCCCGGAACCCGGCCACCCTGAACATGGGAAGATCGCTGATACTGTCGCCGATGGCGGCGACCTCATCTTTCCCCAAGCCGAGCCGGTCCATCACCCTTTCCAGGGCTCTGCCCTTGTCCACCTTTCTATCCTTTATGTGGACGGCAAAGCCGCTGTCGACGAGGTCGGCATCGATCCCCCGGGCCTTGAGGAGGGATGCCGCCTCTGCCAGGTTGAAGTTCCCCTCGACCACCAGGTCGGTGATCCGATACCGCGAGTCGAACTTCGATATGGGATAGACCTCTTTTAGCCGCTGATACGCCTCCTGGCTGATGGTGGGGTCGGCCAATAGCTCCATCTCCCCATCTCTCCAGGATATCACCCCCCCATTCTCGGCGATGAAGGTCCTCCCGGTTCCCAGGAGGACCGCCGCAGCCCGGGTGAAGCAGTGGACGTTCCCCGAGGCCAGGATCACCTGGACCCGGGAGTTGAGCCGCGAGACTGCCTCTGCCGCCTTCGGGTACAGGAGCCTCTTCTCGTCGGTGATCGTCCCGTCGATGTCGAGGGCGACGGCCCGGATCAA
>DAINAQ010000093.1:0-4666 GCA_036733325.1 Methanothrix sp. | reverse complement strand
TCGGACGGGTGGTGGTGGGCCAGAAGTCGGTGGTGGAGCAGATTCTGGTGGGGATTTTGGCCGGAGGGCACACCCTCCTGGAGAGCAACCCGGGCCTGGGAAAGACCCTCCTGGTCAAGACCATAGCCGGTACCACCGGCCTCAACTTCAGCAGAATTCAGTGTACCCCGGATCTGATGCCCGCGGACATCACCGGGACCACCCTGATCGAAGAGGTGGAGGGGAGCAAGGTCTTCAGGTTCGAGGAGGGGCCCATCTTCGCCAACATCGTCCTGGCCGACGAGATCAACAGGGCCTCGCCCCGGACCCAGTCCGCCATGCTGGAAGCGATGCAAGAGAAGCAGGTCACGGTGGGAAAGAACACCTACAGGCTGGAGGAGCCCTTCTTCGTCCTGGCCACTCAAAACCCCATCGAGATGGAGGGGACCTTCCCTCTGCCCGAGGCCCAGCTGGACCGGTTCCTCTTGAAGGTCTTCATCGATTACCCCAACTCTGAGGAGGAGTACCAGATCATGGAGCGGTACACCGGCCACGCCGAGCCGAAAGTGGAGAGGGTGATAACCCGGCGGGAGCTGTTGTCCCTGCAGCAGCTGACCAGGGATGTTCCCATCTCCGACGACCTGAAGAGGGCGGCGATAAAGGCCGTCATCTCCACCCGGAGCTGGGAGGGGGTGGAGTACGGGGCGAGCCCCCGGGCCTCCATCGGCCTCATCCTCGCCTCCAAGGCCCGAGCCCTCCTCAACGGAAGAGACTACGTCAGCCGGGACGATCTGGAGGTCATGGCGTACCCCATCCTCCGTCACCGGATCATCCTCACCTTCGACTCCGAGAGGAGGGGGGTCAAGGCCGACCAGGTGATCTCGGAGATCATGAAGTCGATCTGAGGGCCGCCGATGGATACGGAGTTTCTGGCTGAGCTGGAAAGGTTCACCCTCCTGGTGAGAAAGAGGGTATCGACCGCCTACACCGGAGCCAGAAGGTCGGTGAAGGTGGGCCGAGGGATCAGCCCCGTCGGCTACCGGGAGTACCGGAAGGGGGACGACTTCAAGTTCGTGGACTGGAAGGTCTACGCTCGGACCGAGAAGCTCTACGTCCGGGAGCACGAGGAGGAGAGGAGCCTTTCCGTCCACCTCCTCCTGGACGCCAGCTCCAGCATGGCCTATGGCGAGAAGTTCCCCTTCGCCTCCAAAGTCTCGATGGGGTTCGCCTACATGGCCATCAAGGAGAACGAGAAGTTCTCCATCTCCAAGTTCGGGGAGATGCTGGAGCCGGGGGAGACCAGGGGAGGGAGGAGGAACCTCTTCAAGGCGATGGAGGACCTGGACCGGACCGCGCCCTCGGGGGGCACCGACTTTCGGAGGATGGCGGAGCAGTTCGACCTGACCATCAGGTCGACGAGCCTGGTGGTGGTGATCTCCGACTTCCTCGACGAGATCGAGGGCCTGGTCGCCGGGATCTACAAGCTCTCTGCCCACGACCTCATCCTGATCCAGATCCTGGACCCGGCGGAGGCGGAGCTGGACTTCGAGGGGGACCTCCGGTTCATCGACATGGAGTCGAAGGAGGCGGTGATGACCAGGGTGACCCCCAAGGTGAGAGAGGAGTACGCGGCGAAGATGAAGGCCCACGACAGCAGGATCAGAGAGGCCTGCAACGCCGCAGGGGCTGACTTCTTCACCTACACCACCGACACCCCGATCTTCGAGGTCTTCAGCGACGTCAACAGCCGGGCCAAGGTCTGGAGGGCCTGAGGGAGATGAGGCTCGGATACGGCGCCGGATCGGTCGGCCTCGACCTCGAAGAGGACGAGCGGTTCGAGCTAGTCCTCCCCAAAGAGCGCGCCGGAGCCCAAGACGAGACGGCCGAGATGGAGAGGGCCCTGGACGATCCCCTCGGCCCCGCCCTCCGGGACTTCGCCGGAGCCAGGACCGCGGCCATCATGGCCAGCGACATAACGCGCCCCGCCCCCACCTCCAAGATGCTGCCGCCCCTGGTGGGGAGGCTGGAGGAGATGGGGGTATCCGAGGTGCTGGTGGTCTTCGGCCTGGGGACCCACCGGAGGATGACCGTCGAGGAGATGGACAGGCTCCTCGGGAGCGCAGCCAGCCTCCCCTCCATCCAGCACGACAAAAACAGGTGCGTCCACCTTGGGGAGACGAGCCGGGAAACGCCGGTCGAGATCCTGGAGGAGGTGGCATCCAGCGACCTCAAGATCGGCACTGGGAACATCGAGTACCACTACTACGCCGGCTACAGCGGCGGAGCCAAGGCCCTCCTCCCCGGGGTCAGCTCCGAGAGGTCGATCAACAAGAACCACGCCATGATGACCGATCCCCGGGCCAAGTCCGGCCGCCTGGACGGCCCCGTCCGGCTGGACATGGAGGAGGCGGCAAAGATCGCAGGCCTCGACCTGATCCTCAACGTCGTCCTCAACAGCAAGAAAGAGATCGTCCGGGCCGTGGCCGGCGACTTCGTGCAGGCCCACCGGGCGGGGGCGAAAGTCGTGGACGAGATGTACCGGAGGCCCGTCCGCCCCGCCGAGATCGTGGTGGCCTGCGCCGGGGGCCGCCCCAAGGACATCAACCTCTTTCAGGCCCAGAAGGCGATGGAGAACGCGAGGGAGGCGGTCCTCCCCGGCGGCTCACTGATACTCCTCGCCGAGTGCGCCGAGGGGCTCGGCCATCCCGTCTTCGAGCGGTGGGCCAGAGAGGCGGAGTGCGCCGAGGATTGCGTCGAGCGGTTCGGCCGCGAGTACGAGTTCGGGGGGCACAAGGCGGCATTGATCGCGAAGGAATCCCTGGAAAAAGACCTCATCCTGGTCTCCTCCCTGAGGCCGGAGCTTGCGGAGATGGTCTTCTTCCGGAACGCGAAGACTCTCGAAGAGGCACTGGCCATGGCCCGGGAGAGGCAGGGACGGGACGCGAGGACGATCGTGATGCCCTTCGGGAATCTGACCCTGGCGACGATAGGATAAGACACAGTATCTCATTCTAGTTAGGCTTGGTCATCTTTTGGTTATCCCAGAAAAAGTAGTTTTGCTGATTCTAAATTTATTGCAGATTGATCCTATTCGATTGATTGTTTGATTTTTGAGCTAATTTATGTTAAAATAAAATATTTAGTTATTCTAAATGATTATAGCAGAAATTAGATAGTATTTATTTTTATAAAATAACTCGTAATTTTTAATTAGGAATACGAGAGGGCAGATGCTGGATGGAAATCCTTTATTTGATGTTTTAGAACCGTGAATACATCAAATTTTAACTTATTATCATCTATTCTTCTTTAAATGATACACCAATCTGGATATAAGACATTCAGATATCCGTTAGATTTATATAAGATTAGATCTATGGAGCACAATCATGAGTGCACGCAAGGAACACCATGTAGTCCCAAAAGATGGGGGATGGGCAGTTAAAAAGTCTGGAGCGAAGCGGACCACAAAGAACTTTGAAAATAAGTCAGAAGCTGTTGATTTTGCGAGAGATATAAGCAAAAATCAAGGTTCTGAGCTTATAATCCACGGAAGAGACGGAAAGATACAGAAGGCCGATAGTCACGGAAGAGATCCAATTCCACCAAAGGATAAGAAGTGACATTAGCATAGGAGGTTCTTGAATATGAGGGAACATGTGCACTACGAGTTCAATTTAGGGAGTAGCGACATAGTCAAGGTCGAAATTGACAAGCAAGCTAATGTCCTGCTCTTGGACGATGTGAACTACCAAAAATATAGACGGGGACAGCAATTTCAATATTTTGGAGGTATGCGGAATAAAACGCCCGTATTATTGAAGTCCCCTCGCACTGGGCATTGGCATTTGGTGATAGATCTTGGCGGGGCGCGTGGAACTATTCGCCATTCTGCGGCGGTGATATCTGCATAAGTCCTGCTGAATTTTCGAAGATTTTTCCTAAGCAGACGGCGGTCTCTCCAGCTTCTCCTCCAGCTCCCGGAGCTGCACCTCCAGCTTCTTCTGCCCCATGGCGTTGGTGAGGTCGCCCCGGGTCCTTTCGAGGAGGGAGCGGGCCATGTCCCCCTTCCGGCGGAGGCCCTTGGTGACGGCGTCGGGATAGTCGAATAGCATCAGAAGGTGATAGATCTCCTCCATCGCCTCCAGGTAGACCTCCCCCTCCTCCGGCCTCCCCTGCCTGATCAGATCCAGGACGTGCCTTCTGAGCTCGCCGACGGTGTCGCCGAGGCCCGAGAGGTAGCCGGTCATCTCGACCCCCACCTCCTGGGGGGTGGGGGTGGTGTGCTCTGTGATGATGGAGAATACGATCCTGGCCTCGGCGTACTCCTGCTCTGCGCCGTCGACGAAGCCGGCGTAGCGGACGTCGGGGTGGTCGGCCAGAAGGTCGCCGATCCGGGCCAGGACCTCCCCGGCCTTCCCGGTCAACTCCATGGCCCGGTCGAACTCGCCCCGGTGGATGGACCTGATGGCGGCTCCGCACCTTCTGATCACGACCCGGGTCAGCTGGAGCGCCTCCTCCCTCGCCTGGTCCTTCGCCTCGAAGTAGCGGGAGATCTCTTCGGTCAGGTCGTCGATGGTGGATATCATGACCGCTCACTCCAGGTGGTTCTGGTGGTTCGAGTGGTCCAGAAAGGTCTTCAGGTTTCTCATGGACTGGACCCCCTGGACCAGGGTCCGGGCCTCGG
>DAINAQ010000092.1:0-4684 GCA_036733325.1 Methanothrix sp. | reverse complement strand
GCATCCAGTCCTTCTGCGTCGACGCCACCTCATCGCCGATCCTGAAGGGGGACGTGAACGTCTCCATGGGCTGCGACGGCGCCGCCAAGAACGCCGGATTGGAGGACGACTTCGTGGTGGTGGGGATCCCCTTCGACATGGCCGAGAAGATCACCCCGATCCTGGCCGAGAGGGGTGAGGGCTGGGACAACTGGATGAGATCCTGATATCGATACGATACCGATACCCGATACCGATACCCGATACGATACCGATACCCGATACCGATACCCGATACGATACTGATATCGGAGCCGACTTGAACCGTAATATCAGCGGAGGACCCGCCACCGGAGGAGGACGCCTCCGTCCAGGGCATGGACGGAGATCAGCTCGAGGCCGGGAAATTCGCCGGCGAATCCGGGGCCGTCCACCGGGGTGGGCGCCCCCGCCCCTCCGATGATGAGGGGGCCGACGTAGACCGAGATCTCGTCGACCAGCCCCGCCTCGACCAGGGACCAGTTCAACGTCGCGCCCCCCTCCACCATCAGCCTTCTGACCCCTTTTTTATGCAGAATCGATAGAAGGAGAAGGAGATCGACCCGATCCTCTCCGGCGACGACGATCTCGCATTTACCTTTCAAGGAGGCTATCCGCTCGGCCGGAGCTGCCCTGGAGAGGGCGAGGATGCACCCCTCCCCCAGCACCTCCGACCCGGGAGGTGTCCTCGCTCGGCTGTCGACTACCACCCTGAGTGGATCTTCGGGAAGGCCCCGATCCAACCTCATCCTCCTCAGATCCTCCGACTTGACCCTGAGCCCCGGATCGTCGGCCAGGACCGTCCCCACCCCCACCATCACCGCGTCGCTCTCGGCCCGGAGCACCCTCACCCGCTCCATATCCCTCTGGCCGGATATCCTCACCTGCCGGCGCTCAAAGGAGCTTATTTTGCCGTCGGCGCTCATGGCACAGTTGATGATTACGTTGGGCCTCTCCATGATCATCCCGGGCTTGGAGAGGAAAGCTAAATATTTTGCCTCCCCGATTCCCTGCCCATGAAGAGGACGGAAGGGGAGATCGTCCTTTCGGGGACGATCCTCCTGGGCGAGGAGTTCGAGCCCTTCGAGGGGCACCTGATCATCCGAGAGGGGGTGGTGGTTGAGATCGGGTCGGAGAAGGTCGAATCGGACTATGAGGGGATAATATGCCCCGCCCTGGTCAACGCCCACCTCCACCTGGGCGACTCCGTCTTCAAGGACCCGCCCTACCTCCCCCTGGACGAGCTGGTGGGTCCCGGGGGGCTGAAACACCGGGCCCTCGCCTCCGCCTCCCGGCGAAAGCAGGTGGAGGGGATGAGAAGGTCCATCTCGGAGATGGCCCGCTCGGGAACCTTCGCCTTCGCCGACTTCCGGGAGGGCGGGATCGAAGGGGTGGAGATGCTCCTCGAGGCAATGGCGGGGGCGAGGGTGGAGGACGAGAGGACGGAGGGGGGAGAGACGGAGAGGGCGAGGGTGGAGGAGAAGATGACGGGGGCGAGGACGGAGGGGCAAGGGGCGGAGAGGGCGAGGGTGGAGGAGAGGATGCAGGTGGTGAGAATGGATGGGGGGGGTCTGATCGGCAGGATACTGGGAAGGCCCGATCCGGGATCGATCCGGGTCCACCCGGACTGCTGGGGGGTGGGGATCAGCAGCACGAGAGATCATCCCCGGTCCTGGCTGGAAGAGGTGGCACAGATCGCCAGGTCCGAGGGGAGAAAGATCGCCCTCCACGCCGGCGAATCGGGAAGAGACGACATCGAGGACGCCCTGAGCCTCGAGCCCGATCTTCTCGTCCACCTCACCCGCGCCGAGCCCAGGGACCTGAAGGCGGTGGAGGATGCTGGTGTCCCCGTCGTCGTCTGCCCCCGGTCAAACCTCGCCACGGGGGTGGGGCTTCCCGACGTCCCCAAGATGCTGGAGCTGGGGATGGTGGTGGGGCTTGGGACCGACAACGTCATGCTCAACAGCCCAAATCTCTTCTCCGAGATGGAACTATTGTCCAAGGCGCTGCTGCATAACGATAGACAGGTATTTATGATGTGCACGCTAAACGGTCCAGATATCTTGGGCGCGGAGGATGAGGCCGGCGCCATCGGGGTGGGCAAGAAGTCCAGGATAATGGTCATCGACCGACGGTCGGACAACTTGGCGGGGTCCAGAGATCCCCTGGCAAGCGTGGTCAGGAGGGCGATGCCCTCGGACGTTCTGGCCGTAATCTAGAGGTTCTTACCATGTTTGAGAGGATAATGATAGCAACCGACGGCTCGAAGCACAGCGAGCGGGCGGCGGGGGTGGGACTGGAGATCGCCAGGCTTTCTGGGGGGTCCGTCACCGTGGTCTACGTCGCCGACACGGGACGGCTCAGCCACCTTCCCGAGGATATGGCCCTTGCGAGCATCAGGGAGCTTCTGATCAAAGAAGGGGAAGAAGCCACCAATTACATCGGGGAGATGGCCGAGAGGGCGGGCGTCCCCTGCACCGGTGAGGTGATCGAGGGCAACCCCAGCGAGGAGCTGATAAGACGCGCAGAGTCCGGGATGGACCTGGTGGTGATGGGGAGCGTCGGGAGGACGGGCCTCGACAAGTTCCTTCTGGGCAGCGTGGCCGAGAAGGTGGTCAGAAACTCCAGGGTGCCGGTCCTGACAGTGCCGGGGGAGAAGGTTTGAACGGGATTCCGGTCAGCGAGGTGATGGTGAGGGACGTCGCCCACGTCACCGTCCCGGGTTCCAGGGACATGGTCCTGAAGGCCCTGAAGGAGAGGCACGTCTCGGGGGTCCCGGTGGTAAAGGGCGGGGAGCTGGTGGGGATGGTGACCAGGACCGACCTCCTTCGAAATCCCGAGGAGGACCAGACGGCCCTGCTCATGACCAGAGACCCGCTGGTGGTCGGCCCCGACGACAGCGTCATCGAGGCGGCGAGGCTTCTGGCAGAGAACGATATCAGGCGTCTTCCCGTGGTGGAGGATGGCTCTCTTGTGGGCATCGTCAGCGTCGCCGACGTCATCCGGGTAGTCGCAGACCTGGAGATCAAGAGGCAGATAGAGAGGTACTTTGAGAAGACGACCGTGGCTGTATGGGACGAGATGCCTCTTCCGGTGGCTGGAGCCGTGATGGAGTACGCCGACGTCCAGGCCTCGCCGGTGATAGACTCCGACCTGAAGCTGGTGGGGATCGTCTCCGACCGGGACCTGATAAACGCGTCCATCATCGAGGATTCCGTGGAGATGTCGAATATGTCCTCCGCAACCGACGAGGACGAGTGGACCTGGGAGAGCACCAGGGATACCTTAAACTTCTACTACGGTGTATCCCGGATCTCTCTGAGGAATGTGCCCGTAAAACAGGCCATGGTTCCGGCCGTCACCGCCATCAAGACCAGCGAGGTCTCGGAGTGCGCAAGAGTTATGATGAGAAATAAGATCGACCAGCTCCCGGTGGTCACCGCCCATCAGAAGCTGGCGGGGATGGTGAAGGACTCCGACCTCCTCTGGGCTCTTATCGAGCACTCCCTTGAATCTGGTTTCTGAATAAGCTCTGACGGAAGATATGGAGAGGCAAGTCCAAGTCCTCTCCATGCTACTCGGGACGGACATTTTTTTAATACTTCTTTGGAATCGGTCTGCCCTATATCGCCCATTTCAGGCAAAATGAAATTGGTCTTTAGGTCCCTCCTCCGCCAACTTAATTTATGTAGACCTCCAAATATCTTGGGATTGATATGCCCAGGGTGATACACTTCGATATAGCCGTTGACCAGCCGGAACGCGCCATACAATTTTATTCTGAAGTCTTTGGCTGGGAGATACAAAAATGGGAAGGCCCCATGGATTACTGGCTAGTTCATACGGGGGACGGTCCCGGAATAGATGGAGGTCTGGGGATGCGAACGAATCCAACCCAGGCCACCACCAATACCATCGGTGTCCCTTCGGTGGACGAGTACATGGACAAGATAGAGAAGAGCGGCGGCAAGATCGTCATGCTGAAGACCCCCATTCCAGGGGTCGGATGGTTTGCGAGTTGCCAGGATACAGAGGGCAACATCTTCGGCATAATTGAGGAGGACGCCTCGGCACGTTGATTTCGAAGCAAGATCAGATCAGCTGCGGGCCGACCATTGAAATTCGCCTTGAGCAGGTTTTATGAGCGGACAAAAGAGCCTCCGGTTCTTCCCCAAGGACGTGGTATTTGCCCGCCTCAACACCAGCCCTTCGGGGCTTGAGAGGTCCGAGGCGGAGAGAAGGCTTGAGGAGTTCGGCCCCAACGAGCTTGAGAAGAAGAGGGAGAAGAACTACCTCAAGGAGTACCTCCGACAGTACCTCGCCTTCTTCGCCCTCCTCCTGGAGGTGGCGGCGCTCCTCTCCCTGGTTGCGGACCGCTACTCGCCGGGCGAGGGGTACGCCATCCTCTCTCTTGCCATCCTCGGAGCGGTCTTCATCAACGCCACCTTCGCCTTCTGGCAGGAGTACAAGGCGGACAAAACCGTCGAGGCCCTCGGAAAGCTCATCCCCAGCATGACGAAGGTGAGACGTGGCGGAAGAGTTGAGGTGGTGGAAGCCAAAAGGCTCGTCCCCGGAGACGTATTGGTCGTCGACGAGGGGGACAGGGTCGGAGCCGACGCGGTCCTCTTCGAGGCGAACTCCCTCTCCGTCAACATGGCGGCTCTGA
>DAINAQ010000091.1:0-4784 GCA_036733325.1 Methanothrix sp. | reverse complement strand
CGACCCTGGAGGCCGACCTGATGGAGCCGGTCTGGGGCTGGTGTGCCATCCCGGAGGCCCCGGAGCCGGGGCTGGAGCTGGCGGGGAGGATCTTCGTCCAGACCCGCCTTACGAATGAATCAGACCTTGCGAACGGATCAGACAATGCGAACGGATCGGAGATCGGGGCGGGAAGCCTGGTGATCTTCAGCGGCCCTTATGCCGGGAGCTACGCCCTCATCCTGACCTCGTCTGTGGGTCCGGGGTGGGGGATGGCGGCCTGCCCCGGCTGGACCGGAGGGCTGGCTGGAGGAAGTTCAGCCGGTGGAGGGTTGGCCGGATCGGAGCTTTTTGCGGCTTGCTGGACCGGGGAGCGGCTGCGGTCACCGGGTCTGGGCTCTCCGGGCCCGAGGGCCACCAGGGTGGAGGCGATCCTCTTCAGCCCCGAATCGGCGGGAATGTCCCCCCTCCTCCGGTCCGGATGCCTGGGAGGTTGCTGCCCCTTCCAGCCCGAACCTTGCGATCCGATCCTCCTCGACCTGGGGTGCAGAGATCTGGGGCCCCTCTCACCCGGATGGGACGGCTGCGGGGTCTGTGGCGGCGGTCTTGCAGGGATGGGAGATCTGCCCGACCAGCTCTACCAGCTGAGCTGGTTCTGAGAGGGATCTGATTGAGTGAAGAAGATCGGCCTCGAACTTCCGGCCGGGCCTCGAAGCTTACGGCGTCGTTCCGCCCTCTTCCGGTCATAGTCATCCTTTCGGCCCTCTCGGCCCCATCCCGGATCCTCATGGCCGCAGTCGTCCTTTCGGCCTTTTCGGCCCCATCGTCCCTGGGCGCCGATTCCCTGGGAGCGGATGATGGCAGCGATGCTGAAGAGGCGCTGGAAACCATGGTCCTGGATCTGTACCTGGACGACGACGGAAGGGCGCTCATCGTCGGCTACCTGAGGACCGACCGACTGGAGGAGCTCAACTTCCTCCAGGGCTCCGATCTCGAATACGACCAGGAGACGGGGGAGATCTACGCCCTCACCGACGGCTTGACCTCGATCCGGGGAGAAGAGACGAGGCTGGAATTCGAGGCCGCTGGTCCCTGGGACGAGTGCCATCTGGCCTTCTACCTCCCAGGAGATGCGGCGGTGTCAGACGTCAGCAGTTCGGAGGAACTCGCCTACTCGGTCACCGAGGTCGAGGGGTCCATGCTGGTGGAGGCTATCGGCTACGGGGTGGAGGAGGCAGAAGTGACCATCGATTACCGTCTGACTTGAGTGAAATCTCCTATCCCATCCGCCATCCTTCATAGCGTTTCAGATTTGTGCAGATGATTCCGGAATGTGAATGGAGGTGGGCAGGTGGGAAAGGAAATGCCTGGAAGGGGGAGGTCGGCAAGTGCGAGCACCGTCATGAGCCGCCCGCCACGTCTGCACCGACAGGCCGATCTTTCAGCTGATACCTGGGGGAAATCTTGTAAGAAGAATATTTATTTCTCTTTTTTTTGGCTTCTGTAAATCTCCCTCAGAACCTCCCGGTGCATCGAGGCCACGGCGTCCCCCAAAATCCCCATGAAGAAGAGCTGGAACCCGACGATGATCAGAAGGGCCGTCAGAATGGTGAGGGGGATGTGCTCGGTCCGGGTGGCCAGCCACTCGCTGGCCACGTAGAGGCCCAGGAGGAACCCGGCGGCTCCGAACAGGGACCCCATCAGGCCGAAGTAGAAGAGGGGGTTGTGGGTCTTGGCCATCCGGTAGATGGTGGCGATGATCCTCGCCCCGTCCATGAGGGGGTTGAGCTTGGTCTTCGTCCCGGTCGTCCGAGCCCGGTAGGTTATGGGAACCTCGGTGATGGAAAGCCCCTTCTTGACGCTGTCGACGGTCATCTCCGTCTCGATCTCGAACCCCTCCATGGTGAGGTCGAGCCGGTCGATCCCCGGGCGGGTGAAGGCTCGGTACCCGGTGAGGATGTCGTTCAAGGGCACATCGTAGATCAGCCGAAAGAAGAAGTTGATCAGCCGGTTTCCCGCCGAGTTCAGTCGGGTCAGGGCCCCCTCCTGGAGGTTTCCAAACCGGTTTCCCATGACGTGGTCGGCCTTTCCCGCGAGGACCGGGTCCAGGAGGAGGCCGACCTCACCGGGGAGGTAGGTTCCGTCCCCGTCGATCATCACGATGAACTCGGCCTCGATCAGGTCGAAGGCCTCTTTGAGGGCCTGACCCTTTCCATGGCCGCTCTGGACGATCACCCGGGCTCCGGCCGCCCTGGCCAGCTCGCAGGTCCGGTCGCGGCTGTGGCCGTCGATCACCAGGATGTCGTCGAAGCCCATCTTCCTGAACTCGTCGATCACCTCGGCGATGGCGTCCTCCTCGTTCAGGGTGGGGATGAGAATGCAGACTTGATGGTCGGTCAAGGTAATCAGCCTTTGTCTAGCCCCCTGATTAATTGGTCGGTCGATGGACGGAGTTCTGGAGTCTCCCTCTCCGGTCCCCTCACCTCAGGGCCCCTTTTATGAACCCCTCAAACCTCTTCACCAGATCTGCCGCATCTGCCCCCGCGGTCTCGACGTAGAGCCTGATGAGGGATTGGGTGTTGGAAGGTCTGATGAGGACGGTATAATCCTCGCCGCAGATCTTTAGGCCGTCGGTGGTGTCGGGCTCCAGGGATGAGAGGTCGCTTTCCAGCCGTCTCATCACCTGCTCTGCCGACCCCTCTATCTGGATGCTCTTCTGGACGTAGGGGTAGTCGGGGATGGCGTCGGAGAGGTCTGAGAGCCTCTCGCCCCGGGAGATGATCTCGCCCAGGACCAGGGACATGGCGAAGGGGTCGTCGGAGAGCTGGAACTCCGAGAGGAAGAAGTGGGCGCTCCGCTCGACGCCGAGGACGGCGCCCTCCTGCTTTACCCGGTTGGCAACGTAGACGTCTCCCACCCTCTCCCGGATCACCTCGATCCCCAGGGGTTCCAGCTCCCGCTCCACGATCATGGAGCAGTCGAAGCCCGCCACCACCTTGTCGCCGGGGCCGTACCGTTCCCTGGCCAGGATCACCGCCACCTTCTCCGGGGTGACGATTCGCCCCCGATCGTCTACCACCAGGCCCCGATCGGCGTCAGGATCGAAGCCGACGCCGTAATCCGCCCCCGTCTCGACGATCAGCCTCGCCGCATCCCGGAGGGACTCCTCGGTGGGGGCGGGGCCCCGGCCGGGGAAGGTGCCATCGGGCTCGCCGTTGATCACCCTCCCGTCGAAGTCGAGCCTCTGGTAGAGCAGGGGCATCCCGCAGGCTGAGCCGTTCCCCATGTCCAGGACGATCCGGAGGGGCCGCTCGAGGGAGATCTTCCCTTCGACGTAGTCGGCGTACCTTTTTATCACATCTTCTGGGGCGCGGTCGTTCTTAACGCCGTAGCCCTCTCGAAAGGCGCCCTTCTCGAAGATCTTCATCATCCCGGTCTTGTGGTAGAGCATCCCGTACCCCTCGGCGGTCCTGAACCTGATCCCGTTATACTCGGGGGGGTTGTGGGAGGCCGAGATGTAGGCGGCAGCGTCGTAGCCCTCTTTCCAGGTCTCAAAGCTGATCATCGATATCGGGAGGACGCCGTAGCTGTCGACGTTGCAACCGGTGGATAAGACCCCATCGAGAAAGGCTTGCTCCACCGCGGGGCCGCTCACCCGTGTGTCCCTCCCCAGGGTGATATTGCCGTCGGGGAGGTAGGACCCCATGGCCTTTCCCACCTTCCGCGCGATATCCTCGGTCAGCTCCGTCCCGTAGACGCCTCGCACGTCATAAGCTCTGAAGACTGTCACGATAAAGAGGTCGGCAGAATATCTGAAATAGTTTTCGAAAAACCGTCGGGCTTGCCGTCAGCTTTCAAGAGACCCGACGGCGTGGCCTGACCTGATCGATCCGATCCTCACCCGCGCCCGATCGCCCACAGCCGCGCCGGGGACAAAGACCTTGAACCCCTCGACGTCGGCGAACCCGTCTCCTGACTTGCCGACGCCTATGATCTCGACATCCAGGACGTCCCCCACCTTCACCGGCGGCAAAAAGAACCCCTGGCCGACGACGTACATCTCGGCGCTCTCTTTCCGGGAGGCGGCCGGCGAGTGGGACTGGGCCCTCCTGAACCTCTCCTTCACCTCCGAGAGGTAGTCCAGAAAGGTGTCCCCCTGGAAGACCTTCACCAGGAAGTTTCCGCCGGGCTTGAGGACTTCTTCCGCGACCCGGAGGGCCGATCGGGATAGGTCGATGGACCGAGCGTGGTCGAGGGTCCAGTTCCCGGAGAGGTTCGGCGCCGCGTCGCAGATCACCACGTCCGCCTTCCCGCCCAGGGCGTCCGCGATCAGCTCCAGGGTCTTTTGGGCGGTGATGTCGGCCTTGATGGTGGTGACCCCATCGATCGGCTCGATGGCCAGGAGGTCGACCCCGACAATCCGGCCGCCCGAGATCTCCTTTGCCACCTGGAGCCAGCCTCCGGGGGCTGCCCCCAGGTCCAGGACGGCGTCGCCCCTCCTGATCAGCCGGAACCTCTTATTGATCTGCTGGAGCTTGAAGGCCGACCGGGCCCGGTATCCCTCGGCTTTGGCCCTCCGGTAGAAGTAGTCCTTTTGATCCCTGGCCATCAGGGGATATTTTCGGTCCAAGGCGATAAAGGGCTTGTGGTTCGACCCAAATGGAAAAAAAATCACGTTGTCTCATTAAGCCAGGAAGACGTAGAATCTCCAAATGACCCATGTCTTCTTTCTAAGTCGAATCCAACCAGTTGATTATCTCCTTTGCGAAACGGGAGAATACGGTCAAGGCTTTGAGGAAGTTCTC
>DAINAQ010000090.1:0-4806 GCA_036733325.1 Methanothrix sp. | reverse complement strand
CGTCACCAACGGGATCCACGTCCCCACCTGGATCGACCGGAGGCTCGGAAACATCACCTTCAATCAGTACCTCGGCCGCGACTGGCTAGAAAAACACGACAACCCCTTCATCTGGGAGCTCATGGACGAGATACCCGACGACGTCATCTGGGCCCAGCATAGAAGGATGAAGACATCTCTCATAAACAAGATAAAGGATCGGGCCAGGGAAAAATGGAGAGATCCCGAGTCCGACTCCAGGACCATAATGGCCTTCGGGACCCTTCTGGACCCTCAGGCCCTCACCCTCGGCTTCGCCCGGAGGTTCGCCTCCTACAAGAGGGCGACCCTCCTCCTCCGGGACGCCGAAAGGCTCCGAAACATCCTCACCGACCCCCAGCGGCCCGTCCAGATAGTCTTCGCCGGTAAGGCCCATCCCGACGACCAGCAGTCCAAGCTCCTCCTCCAGCAGGTCTTCAACGCCGCCGCCGACAAGCGCTTCGAGGGTAGGATCGCCTTCGTCGAGGACTACGACCAGTACCTGGCCCAGTACCTGGTCCACGGGGTCGACGTCTGGGTGAACAACCCCCGGCCTCCCATGGAGGCCTCGGGGACGAGCGGCATGAAGGCGTCCCTCAACGGCGTCCCCCAGCTCAGCGTCTTTGACGGCTGGTGGGTCGAGGGGTACAACGGCAAAAACGGCTGGGGTTTCGAGGGGTCGGAGGTCGCAAGCGACGATCTGAGGGACGATCGGGACGCCAACGCCCTCTACGAGATCCTGGAAAAGGAGGTCATCCCCCTCTACTACAGGGTGGACGACAAGGGCGTGCCCCGGGGCTGGGTGAAGGTGATGAAAGAGGCGATTATGGTCACGGGACCGAACTTCACCTCCCGGAGGATGGTGAAGGAGTACACCGAGAAGTTCTACCGTCCAGCCATCGAGACGGCCTCTGAGACCAGAGCCTAAAAGGGGCTTTGAGATCAGAATTTTCTATATTTTATATTTTCTATAAAAAGAGGAAAAAGAGACGGTTTGGGAGATGGGCTCAGAAGTCCTCTCCCATGTCGCCCATTCCGCCGGGCATGCCACCGGGCATGCCGCCCTCGCCGCCGGACTTGGAGGCGATGACGTCATCGATCCTGAGGATCATGACTGCGGACTCGGCTGCGGAGTTGATGGCCTGGGTCTTCACCCTCATCGGCTCGATGACGCCCTTGTCCTGCATGTCTGTGGGCGTTCCACTCTCCATGTCCAGGCCTGCCGCCTTGACTCCCTTCTCGTGGCTGCTCCGAAGGGCCACCAGGGTGTCGATCTGATCGAAACCGGCGTTCTCCGCCAGGGTCTTGGGTATGATCTCAAGGGCCTCGGCGAAGGCCTCGATGGCCAGCTGCTCCCGTCCTCCGACGGTGGCCGCGTACTCCCTGAGCCTGAGGGCCAGCTCGATCTCGGGAGCGCCGCCGCCGGGCATCAGGAGGGTGTCCTCCAGAGCCACTCCGACGACCCGGAGGGCGTCTTCCATGGCTCTATCCAGCTCGTCGACGACGTGCTCGGTTCCGCCTCGCAGGATGATGGATACGGACTTGGGGTTCTCGCACTCCACAACGAAGGTCATGTCGTCGCCGGCGATCTTCCTCTCCTCCACCAGGCCTGCTCTGCCCAGCTCGCTCTCCGCCAGGTCGTGGATGCTGGTGACGATCCTTCCGCCGGTGGCCCGGGCCAGCTTCTCCATGTCGCTCTTCTTGATCCTCCGGATGGTGTAGACCCCGGCCTTGGCCAGGAAGTGCTGGGCGAGGTCGTCGATACCCTTCTGGCAGAAGACGACATTGGCGCCGGTGCTGACGATCTTGTTGACCATATCCCTGAGCATCGTCTCTTCCTGGTCCAGGAAGGCCTGGAGCTGGTCGGGGGAGGTGATCTCGATCTTGGCGTCGACCTCAGTCTTCTCGATCTCGATGGCCGTGTTCAGGAGGGCGATCTTGGCGTCCTTGACCTTCTTGGGCATGTTGGGGTGGAGCCTTTCCTTGTCGATGACCATGCCGTAGACGAGCTGGGAATCGGTGATGCCGCCGCCCACCTTCTTCTCCACGGTGATGTTGTCCACGTCCACGGTCCCGTCCTCGTCCACTATCGCCTTGACCGCCTTTACGGAGAGCTCGGCCAGCTCGGTTCTGGCGACGCCCGACCCTTTGCCGGTCATGGCGGTGATGGCGATCTTCTTCAGCAGCTCATCGTCATCGGGGGATACCTTTATCGCCATATCCTTCAGGATGGACATGGCCTTCTCGGCTGCGGCCCTGTATCCTGCGGCGATGACGGTGGGGTGGATCTCCTGGTCCAGCAGCTCTTCGGCCTTCTTGAGAAGCTCGCCCGCCAGAACCACGGCGGTGGTGGTTCCGTCGCCGACCTCGTCGTCCTGGGTCTTGGCGATCTCGACCATCATCTTGGCCGCCGGGTGCTCGATGTCCATCTCCTTGAGGATGGTGACGCCGTCATTGGTTATGACCACGTCGCCCAGGGTGTCCACCAGCATCTTGTCCATGCCCTTGGGACCGAGTGTGGTACGCACGGCGGTTGCCACAGCTTTGGCGGCCATGATGTTCGACTTCTGCGCCTCGCGGCCAGCAGTCCTCTGACTGCCCTCTCTGAGTATGAGTACAGGGGTTCCCCCTAGTCCTGCCATCTTTTTTCTTCCTCCAGTTGATCTGATGGCTTGCGAGGTGTTTAAACTTCTATATGAACATTTCGGGGCCGGTCAGGACCGGGACCTCATCCCCAAAAAAAAGAGATCTCCTCGGCATATACTGAAGCCATCGGTACGTGCTGACGACATCAGTACATTCTGAAGTCATCGGTTCGTAGTGAAGGCAGCTTATGCGGCCGCCCAGCGGACTACCGCGGGTATGGAGATGATATCGGGTCGGTGAGAGGAGGGGGATTCGATAACGAGGAATCTGCTCCATCGATGCCGGCTGCAAACCTATTTATATCCGGTTCGACTGTCTTCCGAGAGAATGGCCGAGACCAGCATATTCGTAGTCAAGACCACTGCAAATCAGGAACGGTCCGTGGCGAACCTCATCGCCCAGCTGGCGCGCAAAGAAAAGTACGATATCACCGCGCTGCTGGTGCCCGACGTCCTGAAGGGGTACGTCCTGGTGGAGGCGAAGGCTCCTGAGATCGTCGAGGAGGCGATCCAGGGGGTGCCCCACGCCCGCACCGTCATAAAGGGGGCTTCCAGCTTCGGCGAGGTGGAGCATTTTCTGACTCCCAAACCCGCGGTGGTCGGAATCAACGAAGGAGCCATAGTGGAGCTGATCTCGGGACCTTTCAAGGGCGAGATGGCCAGGGTCAAGAGGGTAGACGTCGCCAAGGAGGAGATAACCGTGGAACTCTTCGAGGCGATGGTGCCCATCCCCATAACTGTGAGGGGTGACCACGTCCGCGTGCTCAGCAAAGATGAGATTCAGAGGTGAATTTCTTGGCCAATGTTGTTGAAGTGTTGGTACCCGGTGGAAAGGCCAGCGCAGGACCGCCGCTGGGCCCTGCACTAGGACCTCTAGGCGTTAACGTTGCAGATGTGGTAAAGAAGATCAACGAGGCGACCGCAGACTTGAACGGGATGCAGGTCCCGGTCAAGGTTACGGTGAAGAGCAGGACCGAGTACCAGATCGATGTGGGCACTCCCCCAACCTCGGCGCTGGTCCTCAAAGAGGTGGGGCTGGAGAAGGGTTCCGGCAACGCCCTGGAGATCGTAGGAAATGTGACCATGGATCAGGTGGTCAAGGTCGCGGGAATCAAAAGGAAGAACCTGCTATCCGTCTCCATGAAGAGCGCCGCCAAAGAGGTCATAGGTACCTGTGGGAGCATGGGCATCACCGTGGAGGGCATGCCCAGAAAGGAGGCCCAGGCGGCGGTGGACGAGGGCAGATTCGACGAACTCCTCGCCTAGACGAAAACTTATTATAGAGGATTGAAGACGGGATTTGGACTCTCTTTTTGAGACGCCGTAGTAGACCGGATGTCGTGGACTACGGAGGATTGAGATGAATAAGACGATAGAAGACGCCGTCAGAAAGGCGATCTCCGAGGCCCCGGAGAGGAGGTTCAACGAGAGCGTCGATCTGGCGATCAACCTGCACAATATCGACATGAGCCTGCCTGCCAACCGGGTGGATGAGGAGATAATCCTGCCCCACGGCCGGGGCAGATCTGCAAAGATCGCGGTATTCGCCAGCGGCGAGACCGCCCTTCTTGCTCAGCGTGCGGGGGCGGATCTGGTGATCTCACCAGACGAGCTCAATGAGCTGGGGGACGACAAGAAGCGAGCGAGAAAGATCGCCGACGAGTTCACCTACTTCATCGCCGAGACGAGCCTGATGCCGACGATCGGCAAGAAGCTGGGCCCCATCCTGGGAAAGAGGGGAAAGATGCCCATGCCCCTCCCCCCGAACGTGGACATCACGCCCATAATCAAAAGGCAGAGGAACCTGGTCAGGGTTCGGTCCCGTGACCGGCTCACCTTCCACATGGCCGTCGGCGCCAGGGACATGGAGGTCCCGAAGATCGCCGAGAACGTAGAGGCGGTTACGACCAAGCTCGAGCAGACCCTCAAGGACGGAAAGCAGAACCTGAAGTCCGTATACGTGAAGACGACCATGGGCCCAGCGATAAAGGTGATCTGAAATGTCCGTCCAGGTACGCCATACAGAGCACGTCCCAGAATGGAAGATCAGAGAGGTAGAGGATCTGGTGGAGAGGATCCAGAGCTCACCCGTCGTCGGCCTGGTGGGATTGACAGACATCCCCGCAAAGCAGCTCCAGGACCT
>DAINAQ010000089.1:0-4843 GCA_036733325.1 Methanothrix sp. | reverse complement strand
TCCACCGCCTCGGCGTGGCCGGTCCGGTCGGTGCAGACCTCCTCGTAGGTCGGATTGGTCGTGGATCCGCCGGTGTAGCCGACGGCGGTGGAAACGACCCCCTCCACATCCCGGAAGACGGCCTCGACTCCCCAGAAGCAGCCTGCGGCAAAGGTGGCCTTCCTCGTCTTTTGCCCCGTCATCTTGCCCGGATCTTCTTCGCTCAATTTTCATCACACTCCGATAGATTTGGATATCTAATATATCCCATCTCAGACATAGCAGCTAGCCACAGCAAGATCTAATATCTCGCAGATCGGATATATAGAGATGGCATGGGTATAGAAAGTAGGCCGAAATAGCATAGAAAAATTAAAGGATGGAGCCCACTGTTCTAGGCCGTCTGGACGATCCTTCCTGCTATGTCTATATCTGCCGTATAGCTGCCGCCGGCCCTGAAGGATTCCGTCCAAGTCCTCCAATCTTGGTAGAGATCCACTCTTATGGTATGCTGCTGGTTTCCCGCAACGTTTAATGTATAGATTCCGTCTAAAGCGTCGGAGCCTGTCCCTTCGGTCCCAACCTGAACACCGTCGACCGATACGACGTATCCTCGATGCTGGTTGGAGACGATCGTCAGCTGCGCGTATCCGGAGGAAATCGCTCCTGTCGTAGTCGGACCGATCCCGGCGCTGGTAGTGGATCCAAAGCCAGATCCGGTGCCAGCGCCCTGAGATCCACCGGCCTGGGACCCGCCGGATTGGGTTGTCCCATCAGTCGACCCAGAGGTCGCGGCGCAGGACTCCCACCACTGCCATCCGGTGAACCAGATGTAAACCTCATCGCCGTCTATCAGGTATACCTCTTCTGCACCGTCGAATTGAGGAAGAAAGTCGTATTCGTATCCCTCGATGGAGACGGCCCAGAGGTTATCATTCCAATTATCATACAACAGCTGGTCCTCAAAGGCCATCTCCAGAAGATCCATATCCGTCAGCCCGCCAAGCTCCATGTAGCGGGTGAACTCCTCATCGCATAAACTATCCATATTCGTGTCGATGCAGAAGTTCACGTTGCCCATCTCAGCCAAAGCCGCATTGGCCAGTGTTAAAACAAATATGGTTAAAAGAAGGACGTCTCGTCTCATGCCAGGTCACCTATTTTTGCCATGCTTCTCCCTCCAACAAATCCATCTTCACCTAGAGTTGCTGCACTGCACGGAGAATTTCTCCCAATGAAGAGCATGTATAATCTGAGGTCATCCAAATAGATTTCGACACTTCTTCAGTGGAGAAAAAATTTATTGAATTTAAAATAAAAAATGCTCAGCCATCATCTCACCACCGGACAGGTCGCCGAGGACCAGCCGGCAAGGCCGCCGAGGATGACGGTCATGTTCTCCCAGCCCTCCCTCTGAAGGATCGAGGCGGCGATCATCGACCGAAGCCCGCTCCCGCAGAAGATGTAGACAGGCCGATCCCTCGGCACCTCCCCGATCCTCTGGGGAAGCTCTGTTATGTGGATGTGGTGGGCTTTTGTGATCCTCCCCGAGCTCTCCAGCTCGTCCTTTCCCCTGACGTCCAGAATCCAGCCCCTCGCCTTCTCCTCCCGGTCGAGGCGCCTGCAGAGGTCGTGAACGTTGGCGGTGGCAATGGGCCTGCTCTCCTTTCCCGCCCTATGCCAGGCCAGCATCCCGCCGGCGAGGTATCCTCCAAGGTCGTCGTAGCCGAGCCGCCGGAGCCGCCGGACCGCGATATCCGGATCGCCGGTCTCGTCTACAAGAAGGACCCTCCTCTCGTATGGCAAAAACCACCCCGCGAAGCTGGGCAACCCGTCGAGCCATATGCTGAGGGCTCCGGGGACGTGAGCCGCCCCGAAAGCGAGCTCCATCCTGGTGTCCAGGACGAACTCCTCCTCGTCCAGGGCTGCGAACTCCTGAGGAGAGAGGGGGAAGGGGTCGGAGACGGTGCAGAGGAGGGGGGCTCCCTCCAGGTTCAGCCGCTCCATCTCCCTGAAGTAGGGGGGACGCTCCAGCTCCACCGCCATCCTGGCCACGAAATCCTCCCTACCATCGACCTGGAGCCTGGGGTTCCTCTTCCGCTCGATCCCCAGGGTGGTCCACTTCCGATCGGCTATGGCAGCGGCGCAGACCGATCCCGCCCCGTGGGCGGGACAGGCGATCACCTCGTCCCCCAGGGGCAGAAGCCTCTCGAAGATGGAGTCGTAGAGCTGGTCTGCCAGATCCTCGGCCCGGTCCATCCCCATGAGGTCGACCCTCCCCAGGTCTCCGGCGAAGAGGGCGTCTCCGGTGAAGACGATCCAGGGCTCGCCGTCTGCATCTCGGAGCAGGTAGCTCATGGAGCCCGGGGTGTGGCCGGGGGTGGAGATCGCTTCGATCGAGAACCTGCCCACCTTCCAGGTCATCCCGTCCTCGACCGCCTCCCCGTATCGATAGTTTAGCTCGGCATCTGCGTGCCAGACCTCGGCTCCGGTCCGAGCCGAGAGCTCCACCGAGCCGACGACGTAATCCTCGTTTCGATGAGTCTCGAGGACGGCGGTGATCCGCATCCCCTCCTTTGACGCCATCCTCGGGTAGACCTCGCAGTCCCGCCGGGGATCGATCACCACGGCCTCGTTTCTGTCGCCCACGATGTAGGAGTAGTGGGCGAGCCCCTCCGATTCGACTCTCTCAAACAACATAAAATTCACCCCTCTCTGAGAGACTAAGATGACCTGAGAATCTCAAGGCAAATTTCTGGCGGCCGTCCAATCGTCATCATCTCGCATTGCAGCTGTTCGGTCGGCTGGCCGGTGAAACCTGCTTCATCTCGCCACATCCAGGATTGGTGATGGGTGGATATTTGCTCTCTCTTCGCTTCATTGCCAATCCTCTCTATTTTTAGGAATGGATACTATAAGAAACTTACTTCTAAAAGAAAATCAGCAATTTATTTCATATCTCCTTCAGCCTGGCCAGTAACCTTTCCAGCCGCTGGACATAGGCCCCGTCGATGAGGTACCTGTCACCCTCCTCGATATGCTCCGCCTTGGATAGAGCCCTCTCCATCACCGCTCCCGCCTCCAGGAGGAGATGATGCTGGGCGACGTCCCTGGTCACGATCTCGATGTACTCCCACCAGGCCTGGTCCAGGGCCTTGAGAGGAGCGCCTCGAACCCCTCTCTTTTTCATCTCGTCCAGGAGATCCTGGAGGGTGCGAGCCTCGGGCCATTCGCCCCTCTGACGATCCTGAAAGGCATCGAAAGCCACCCTTCCCACCCGGTCGTCCCTCTTCCGCTGCTCAAAGAGCCAGATCGAAAAGTCAACCCTTCTTCCTCCCGCCGCCTTCAAAGTCTTCGCCTCTCTATCAAGTTGGTCGCTTATACGATAACTAGCTGTCCGTCTTAAGACCGCAATGCAGCCCGAAGGAAGGAAGCTCGAGGCAGGCTATTCATTCAAACTCGTTCCGGCCGGATCTTGTAGCAATTAAAGCGAAAAGTTTATTACTAAATAAGATGTAGTCGATTTGGCGTACGTGAAAACCCGCTTCGTGACCTTTCAGAGAGCTGCGTACGCCGCCCGGGGAGGCAAAGACAACAACAGCCTTCCTGACCAAAGGGTGCCGGCATTTGGGGAGATCAAAGCCCCCGAGTTCCGGCATCCCTTTTCTTCTGCCCGACCTTCCGATTCAGATTCAAACCGCATCGCCGTTCAGAGACTTTATGGGGATGACGTAAGGCCGGTCTAGGTCCTTCATCACCACCGCCTCGACCCCGAAGATCGTCCTGATGTTATCCCTGGTGAGGAGGGACGGAGGATCGCCGATGGCGTGGACCTTCCCCTCCTTGAGCATCACCAGGCTGTCGGAGTACCGCGCCGCCAGGTTCAGGTCGTGGATCGCCATCACCGCCGAGATCCTGGTCTTCTTCACCAGAGATCTGACCGTCTCCATCACCTCCAGCTGGTGCTTGACGTCCAGGTTCGAAGTCGGCTCGTCCAGGAGGAGGACCTCCGGCTCCTGGCAGAGGGCTCTGGCTATGAGGACCCTCTGCTTCTGGCCGCCGGAGAGCTCCGAGAAGTCCTTGAGGGCGAACTCCTCCACATGAAGGAGCTTCATGATCTCGATGACCTTGTCGATATCCTCGTCGGCCACCCGCCACCCCATGTGGGGCTTTCTTCCGATGAGGATCGTATCGAAGACCGTGGTGGTGAGGACCCCGGAGGTGGACTGGGGGACGTAGCCGATGAGCTTAGCCACATCCTGTCGGCTGAGGCTAGCGAGGTCCCGACCACCATTGAGGAGGATCGCGCCTTTGGGCTTGAGGATCCTGTCTATGCATTTGATCAAAGTCGTCTTGCCGGAGCCGTTGGGGCCCACCAGGCTGAGAACCTCCGAATCGCCGACGACGAAGTTCAGCTCGTCCAGGATCCTGCGGCTGCCGTAGCTGAAGCACAGATCCTTTATGGTGATCTTTACCAATAGTCCTTCCTCCTTTTCAAAAAGAGATAAATGAAGAACGGAACTCCCAGAAATGCGGTCATGATCCCCACCGGTAGGATCACCGGTGAGAGGACGGTTCTGGCGACGGTGTCGGCCGCGAGAAGGATGAGGGCACCGACGAGCCCCGAGGCAGGGAGGAGGAACCTATGGTCTCCTCCCACCACCATCCTGGTGATGTGGGGGGCCACCAGGCCGATGAACCCTATGGTCCCGGTGAAGCAGATGATGCTCGCGGTGATGAGGGAGGCCAGCATCATGCAGAGGACCCTCACGAACTCGACGTTCACCCCCAGGCTTTTTGCGGTCTCGTCCCCGGCCCCCAGGGCGTTGATGTCCCAGGAGAAGGCCATGAGGATCAGGGTGCA
>DAINAQ010000088.1:0-4865 GCA_036733325.1 Methanothrix sp. | reverse complement strand
ATGGGATGCTCGACCTGGAGCCTGGTGTTCATCTCCAGGAAGTAGTAGTCGCCCCTTGAGTACATGAACTCCACAGTTCCGGCGGACCTGTAGTCGATCGCCTCCGCCGCCCGGACCGCGATCGATCCCATCTCCTCCCGCAGCTCGGGGGTCATGATCGGAGAGGGAGACTCCTCGATCAGCTTCTGGTGACGCCTCTGGATCGAGCACTCCCGGTCGGAGACGTAGATGGTCTTCCCCCTGGAGTCGGCCAGGATTTGAAACTCGATGTGCCTCGGGTCTGTGAGGTACTTCTCGATGTAGACGGTCTCGTCGCCGAAGGCGGATTTGGCGATCGACCTCGCCGAATTGAGGGCCGGGCCGAGGTCTTTGTCCTCCCAGACGATCTTCATCCCGATCCCGCCGCCTCCGGCTGCAGGCTTAAGCATCACCGGGTATCCGATGGACTCCACCAGCTCGATCGCCTCTTCCGGATCTCGGATCCCCCCCTCGCTCCCGGGGACGATGGGAACGCCCGCATTCTTCATGATCTCTCGAGCGGCGATCTTGGACCCCATCTTGTCGATGGATCGGCTGGTGGGTCCGATGAAGACGATCCCCTTATCCTCACAAGCCCGGGCGAAGACGGGGTTTTCGGAGAGGAAGCCGTAACCGGGGTGGATCCCCTCGGCTCCGGTCTCTTCTGCCGCATCCAGGATCTTGTCGATCCGGAGGTAGCTCTGGGAAGCCGGCGAGGGGCCCACGAAGACCGCCTCGTCGGCGTACTTGGCGAAGAGGGCGTTTCTGTCGGCCTCGGAGTACACGGCGACGGTGGAGATGCCGAGCTCGCGGCAGGCTCGCATGATGCGGATGGCGATCTCCCCACGGTTGGCGATCAGAATCTTCTTGAACATCGCCGCAGGTTTGGCGGCCCGAGGCTAAAAACCTTTGGCGGGGCCGGGGAAGAAGAATTTAATAGCCCCGGATCCTGATACTGAAAACATGAAACCGAGGGAGATGTCTTTGGCCGAGTGCGAGGAGATGCTCGCAAGCTCCAGGTTCGGGAGGGTCGGCCTCTCAGCGGAGGGCGAGCCCTACGTCGTGCCCATGTCTTACGTCTACGCAGAGGGCAAAATCCTCCTCCACTCCGGCCTGAGAGGAAAGAAGCTGGACCTGGTCAGGGCGAACCCCAGGGTCTCCTTCGAGGTGGACCGTGCCGAGGGCGGGAGGTGGAAGAGCGTCATCGCCTCCGGCAGGGTCCGCCTCTCAACGGACTCGGAGGCGAAAGAGAGGCTCTTTGATATATTCACCAGAAGGGTGATGGCAGGCCACGGGGGCAAGAACTTCCGCCGGGAGGATATGGAGAAGATGCCCATGGTGATCTGGGAGATCGAGGTCGAGGAGATGACCGGCAGAGAGGGCGTCTGGTAGATGGCAGCCATCAAGTGGACGGAGAAGTACAGGCCCAAATCCCTGAAAGAGGTCCTGGGAAACGGCAAGGCCGTCTCGGATCTGGAGGCCTGGGCCCGGTCCTGGGAGGGGGGGGTTCCCGAGAAGAGGGCCGTCGTCCTCTACGGCCCCGCCGGAGTGGGGAAGACCTCCGCAGCCCTGGCCCTGGCCGAGGAGCTGGGCTGGGACCAGATCGAGATGAACGCGAGCGACAGCAGGACCGCCGCCGCCATCTCGAAGGTGGCGGGCGCAGCCTCAAAGATGATGACCTTCTCAGGAAAAAAGAGGCTCGTCATCCTGGACGAGGCTGACAACCTCTACGGATCTGCGGACCGGGGCGGATCTGCGGCGATGCTGCGGCTGGTAAAGGAGACCGACCAGCCTGTGATCCTGATCGCAAACGACTACTACGGCCTCACTAAGCCCCTGCGGGAGGCGACCCTCGGCGTCCAGTTCAGGTCCATCAGGAAGCCCACGATAGCCTCGGTCCTGAAGGATATATGCCGGGCCGAGGGAGCGGGGTGCACCCCGGAGATGATCGAGGAGATCGCCGATATGGCGAACGGCGACCTTCGGAGCGCCGTAAACGACCTCCAGGCGGCCCTGGAGGGATCCCTCGAGCTCGGCGAGGTGGCGACGAGCGTCCGGGACTCGAAGGCCTCGATCTTCGACGGTGTGGCCAAGATCCTGCGAGGCTCCAGCGCCTCCGAGGCGGTCAAGATCGCCTGGTCCCTCGACGAGAGCCCCGAGGACCTGGTCCACTGGATTGACGAGAACCTGCCCCTGGTCTACAAGCCCGATGATCTGGCCGCCGGCTACGATCGGCTCGCCAGGGCCGACGTCTTCCTCGGACGGGTCCGGCGGCGCCAGAACTACGGCCTGTGGCGGTACGCCTCTTTCATGATGACCGGCGGGGTTCAGTCCGCCCGGACGGAGAAGAAGGGCGGCTACATCCCCTTTCGGCCTCCGAGCTACTGGCGGAGGATGGGCCAGACCAAGGGCGCAAGGCAGGTCCGGGACTCGGCGGCGAAGAAGATCGGAGGCCACTGTCACATCAGCTCTCGGATGGCCAGGAGCGAGATGATGGGGCTTTTCGCCCTCCTCCTCAAAGATCCGGAGACAGGGCCGAAGGTGGCGGCCCTCCTCGACTTTTCCGTCGAGGAGATCGCCCTCCTGATGGGGACTAAGCCGACGACCAAGAAGGTGGCGAAGCTCTACGAGGCGGCCCAGGAGCTCCTCGAAGAGGAGAGGGTCTCGGAGATAGAGATCGCCTGGGGCGGAACTTCAAAGCCGGAGCAGGCCGAAAAGAGGGAGCGGCCTCGAAGGGCGGATAAGACCAAAAAGGACGCTCTCGACGAAGAGGATTACGAGGCGGGCTCGAAGGCCTCGGATCTGGATGAGGAGCCGGAGGGGCCTGTCGATGATGGCGGAGCGGCATCCGCCAACCTTGGCCAGGGCTCCGAGGTGACGGAGCCGGAGAAGGACGACCGCCAGAGGTCTCTCTTCGATTTCTGAGCGGAAAAACATTTTTTTGGGAGAAGTTTGAGGATGTCCGAGATTAGCTAAGGTGGCCCCTGAAGGGATCGACCTGGTATCGAGGCTCGTCCTCTGGGCCGACGCCGCCTGATGGAGCCGATTGAGAACTACGAACTGGCATACGGCGGCATGGCGGTCTCCAAGACTGGGGATAAAAAGACCTCAAAGCCCTGCGAGGAGATCACATACGCCATCACAGTCTGCAACAACGTCAGCCCCGCTCCTGTAAACGTAGTGGTTGAGGACATCTTCACCGGACCCGTAGAATTGGTGTCCGCCTCGCCGACGGCGGACGTAACCGATAGTATGGATGGCGATCTCTTCAACAGGGTTGAGGCTTCGGGAGGCTACAACGGCGACTGGGTCAACGCCACAAACTTCTCCACCATCGATCGAGGGGAGCTCTGCTGCCTTCCGGACGCTATCTCGGCGACGATGACCGGAAGGATCGATGCCGACGATCCCAAACGAGTCAACTACAACCTGACCATCCGAAACGAGGCAGATACGCCGAGGGTAGTCGCCGTCACCCACCACCTCCCCGACGGGATGAGGCTCGTCGGCTCTTCGATCCCCTTCTCGTCGTACGATGACGGCGTCATAACCTGGAACCTGATCGATCTGGAGCCCTTTGGGACGAAGACGATCTCCTTCCAGGTAGAGGCCCTGAGGAGCGAGACCTTCGTGAACCGACCGATGATCTCCTCGGGGGATAGATCGATCACCGGAACGGCGGCGTTCCCCATCTCCACCTTCACCACCAGGACCCCCCTCTCGGCGAGCCCCTTTCTAAGCTCCTCCTCCGTTCCGGCGATCCTCACCTCGTTTCCGGCGCCCTCAGCGATCCGGGCCAGGTCCGCTCTCCTGCAGGTGCAGGTCGGCTGGCATCCGGTGGAGCCGTAACAGCCGTTGTCCAGGATGACCAGAAGGTAGTTCTTCGGCCTCTGATCGGCGATGGTGGCGAGGCTTCCCAGGTTCATCAAAACGGAGCCGTCGCCGTCGATGGCGATGACCCTCCGGTCCGGCCGGGCCAGGGCGAGGCCCAAGCCGATGGACGAGGCGAGGCCCATGGACCCCAACATGTAGAAGTTAGAGGGGCGATCGCCGACGGCGTACAGCTCCCGGGAGGGATAGCCGATGTTGCCCACCAGAAGGGCGTCCTGGCGCTCGGCCTCTTGGGCGATGATGGCGATGGCCTCGATCCTCTTCATCATAAAGAGCGCCCCCTCCAGAACTGGATCTCCAGCAGCACCGCCGCCGGCGTGCCCGCGGCCCAGGCGATCTTTGCGGCTCGGGCCACGATCTCCTCGGCCTCCGAGGGGTCGGGCGCGAACCGGGGGATCTCCATGGCCTCCAGGAGTGCGGGCGTCAGCCTGCCCATGGGGATCTGGCCCGCGATCGTCTCCCCCTCGCCGCCTCGATGGCTGATGATTAGGAGGAGCGGGATCCTGTAGAGGCGGTTCAGAGAGGCGAGGGCGTTGATGCTGTTTCCGAGCCCCGAGTTCTGCATCAGGAGGGCGGGCCTCTTTCCTCCGAGATATGCCCCCGCGCATATCCCGACCCCCTCCTCCTCCCGGGTGACGGGGAGGTGCCTTGTATCCGGGTCGGATGCAGCCATGGCGATCAGGCAATCGAGGTTGACGCAAGGGACGCTGGCGACGAAGTCTATGCCTGCCCGTTTCATCCCCGCATATACGGCCCGGCTGGGATCGATTCCGCTCATTCTGATCCCGTTATTGATCCCATTCACTTAAATATTGATCTCGATCTCCAGGAGTCTCCGCTCTTTAGGTCGTAGATCCGAAACATGGGTTTTCCGCAAGTAAAGGGCAGAAGGGAAAAGAATGGGGATTTGAAGGCCGGAAGAGGCGGCCTTCAAGGGAACTTTCTGCCAAACTTCT
>DAINAQ010000087.1:0-4902 GCA_036733325.1 Methanothrix sp. | reverse complement strand
GCGGCGTCGTAGGGGCTGCCGTAGGGGCTGAAGTAGTTGTGGACCTCGCCGGGGCCGCCGCCGTGGGTGAAGGCGTAGTAGAGGTGGTCGGAGAGGCCCAGAGTCCTCCAGATCTCCAGAAGTCTCCGGTCCCCGCTCTCCTTGATGGGCCCCTCCAGCCTCCGGTGGTAGGAATAGCAGGCCCACTGGAGGGCGTTTCCCAGCCAGCAGCTGGTGTCCCTCTCGATGTCGGCCCAGGATGAAGTATGGGGGACACTTATGATCTCCAGGGCCGGGTTTCTATCCACCACGTCGCTGGGGGTCGAAAACTGGAGGTGCTCCCACTTCAGGACCTCGCTGGGAAGGAACCTGAGAAACTCGAAGATCCCGGTGTCCGCCCACTGGTGCTCGCCGAAGGTCTCGTAGTCGCAGAAGATGTTGACGACCTCGCCGGGCTTTGCCGCGATCCAGGAGGCGTACTTCTCGGCGGTGAGGGGGTACTCGTTCCACCACCGGGCCGAGAACCGAAATCCCATGTCGTCGGTGATCTGGTAGTCCCGGAGGAGAAGCGCGATCCGCTCGCAACCCTCGGGCCGGTAGACGTGGTTTGGAGGCGCCACCACCCCCTCGGCGAAGATCCCGGCGTAGCCCATCCCCTCCACCACCTTGGCGATCCGGTCGTCGTAGAGGAGCTCCGTATTCTCGAAGATCCGGGGCCTGACGCCGAAGGCGTCCCAGACCCGCTCCCGGTGCATCCTCACCTGCTCGGCGAACTCCCTCCCGTCCTCATAGAGGCTGGCCAGGGAGTGGTGGTAGGTCTGCTCCATCACCTCCACCATCCCGGTCTCCACGAGCCGGGCGAAGGAGTCGAGGACCGCCGGGTTGTACCTCTCGCACTGGTCGAGGAAGACCCCCGAGAAGCTGTAGGCGGCCTTGAAGGGGCGCTCGGAGTCCCGGCGGCGCACGATCTCCTGGAGGATTATCTCGTTGGTCGGAAGGTAGCACTTCTCGGCGACGCGGTCGAATATCCGACGGTTCTCCGGGTCGTCGAAGTAGAAGTCGAAGAGCCCGTCGGGCTCGATCCTCCTCATCGGCGAGCCGGACCAGAAGAAGTCCTTTCGCAGCCTCAGAGGCTGGTGGACCTCGAAGCAGAGGCAGACGTCGGTCATGAGGCCTCACCGGGATCGGCAGCGTCTTCGTCGGCCTCGAGAATACCTGAGCGGGACGTGAGGGGCGGGATCGATGGCATGTAGATATATTGTTGATCAAGTTCAATAAATATTTGTTCAACAGGCTTTCCCCCGTCCGAAGGGCTACTTGAGATAGACGTGGATATTCAAGGTGGATAGATGGACGTGGAATACTTAAGGTAGATGATGAACATCAAAATTGCGAGGGTATCAATTCCATGGACTCAAATTACAGAATAAGAAGGGCCGGGTCTCCCGACGACGCCGGAAAGCTCCGCTCCCATTTCGACAAGATCTTTCTTCCCGAGGAGGTGGGAGAGTTCGCCGAGGCTATATCTCTCCACTTTCCGGGGATGAAGAACGAGCGCTGGTTCATCGCCGAAGAGGAGGAGACTGCAGAGATCGCCTCGGCCTTCGCTCTCATCCCCTGGACCTGGGAGATGGCGGGGCTGAAGCTGAAGATCGCCGAGATGGGGATCGTGGGAACGGGAGAGGGGCACAGGAACAGGGGGCTCTTGAGGCAACTCAGCCGGCGGTTCGACGCGACCCTTGCAGAGGAGGGGTTCGACCTGGCCGTCGTCCAGGGGATACCCGGATTTTATCGCCGCTTCGGATATCATTACTCGATCCCCCTGGAGCCCCACATCGACATCCCCCTCCATCTGGTCCCCGATTCGACCGGCGACGGCGACGGAGACGGCGGAGCCTATGACTTCCGGCTCGCCGGGACCGAGGATGCAGCCTTCCTGGCGGGGGAAGACGAGATGTATAGAAGAGCGAACTTCCTCTCCGTCTTCAGGGACGAGGAGGTCTGGAAGTACCTTCTGACATACAGCCCTAAGATCGCTTGCGGCTCCGAGTTCTGGATCATGGAAGGCAAAACGGCAGACGAGAGGTATTACTTCAGGATTTCCCGGCAGGGCTTCGGAGCGGGGCTGATAGTGAGCGAGATCAGCGAGGGGATATCCGACGACGCCCTGACGAGCCTTTTCGCCTTCTGCAAGAAGAAGTGCAGAGAACGAAACAAGCCCTTCATCCGGCTGAACCTCGCCCTGAAGTCGACCGCGGCGAAGACCGCCGTCTCCTTCGGCGCGTCGGTGGGCAGGCCCTACGCCTGGCAGATAAAGATCCCGGATAGAAGGAGGCTCCTCACCAGAATCGCCCCCATCCTGGAAGCGCGGCTGATGGAGAGCAGCCTTGCGGGCTTCACCGGGACCTTACGGCTCGATTTTTATAGAGAGCAGATCGATCTCATATGGTCTGATGGAAAGCTAGAATCTGTCACCTCCGGCGGCGAAAACGAATGCGAGAACACCCTGTTCATCCCCGAAGATCTCTTTGCGCCACTTGTCCTCGGCCACCGGACCTGGCGAGAGCTGCAGTACACCCGGCCGGACATCTTCCCGGCGATGTTGTACGTCGGACCGGGCGCAGATACGGCCTCGGATAAGACCGTTCGCCTCATCGACGCCCTCTTTCCGGCGGAGAAGTCGTGGATCTACGAGCAGTACTGAGACGATAGAACAGGCATCATCGGTTCGTCTCAACCCATCCATTCTGGTTTGTTGAGACGAAAATCTTTCGCCCTTCACCGATAAAAATAATTACTCTGGGGCGAATATGGTCTCTCAGGAGGGGAAAAAGTGGACGAATCATCAAAATCATATGAGAAGGTTCCTTCGGGGATACCGGGGTTCGACGACCTGGTGGCCGGGGGGTTCCACCGAAGGACCGTCAACACCGTCACGGGAGCGTCGGGGACCGGCAAGACCGTCTTCGCCTCCCAGTTCATCTACGAGGGGATCAAAAACGGCGAGAAGGGGATGATCATCATGCCCTCGGAGAGCGCCGATTACCTGAAAAGGGAGATGTACTCCTCCTTCAAGTGGGACTTCTGGAAGCTGGAGGAGGAGGGGAAGCTGGTGATGGTGGACGTCACCGACCCCGTTCTTCGGCTTCAGAAGAGCATCGAGACCGATCCGGTCGATTTTTTGATTAACTTCAGGAAGCTGGTGGACAAGAAGGTCCGGGAGGAGAAGCCCCAGAGGGTCCTGATCGACGACCTCATGGCCTTCTTCACCGCCATCGAGTCCCCCTTCGTGATGAGGTCTCTGGCCGACGACCTCTTCGGCGACCTCCGGTCCACCGGGGTTACGGCGATGATCACCATCGGCGCCGCCTTCGGCATGACCCAGATCATGGAGTACGGGGCCGACTCCTGCACCATCCTCAACAGGGATAGGATCGGAAACAACATGGTCCGCTCGATCTACATCATGAAGATGAGGGGGTCTCGGATCTCAAGCAGCATCAGGGTCCTGGACATATCCGACGACGGGATGGCGGTCTCGACCCTCTCTCCCTATCCGTGAAACTGGTCGGAGGTCTGATCGGTCATGATAAAACGCTGGATAGTGCTGGCGGGAGAGGAGGCCGGTCCCGTCAGCAACAAGATGGGCGGGATCTGGAACGTCATCGACGCCGAGGCGCGGGTCCTCGCAAAGCTCGCCGCCAGAAAGGAGATCGAGTGCGACCTCAAGATCCTGGTGGCAGGCCCCTACTACCCCACCCAGGGGGCGGACTGGAACAAGGGCAAGTCCAGGGTCACCGACGTGAGCAAGCTCGCGCCCCTGGAGATGAACGACGAGCTCACCAGTGCCCTCGAACACCTCAAGTCCGAGGGGATCGACGTGGTCACCGCCCAGACCGAGGTCGCTGGCGTTCCAATCGGCTACCTCCTCTTCAACACCGCCTACTACGACTCGATCATCACCAGCAGGTCGGGCTCAAAGATGACCCTGGCCAACGCCATCAAGACCGAGGCCTGGACCATGGCGGGGCTCGACTCGATGGCGTTTGAGCGGGCCCCTTATGGGGCGGAGTACACCCACTACCTGGGCCTCTCCTATGCCGTCTCCCAGTTCGTAAAGTACCTCGTATCCCTGGGGGAGGAGAGGGCGAAGAAGTACGGGGACGAGGCGATCTCGGAGTTCGCCATGTCGGTGATGCCCAAGATGAGGGTCTCCCTCCACTGCCACGAGTTTCCCACCTTCTACGCCCTGGCCAGGCTGAAGTGTCTGGGGATCCCCGTCAGGACCATGGCCACCCTCCACGCCACCGTCCCGGGACGGACTTCAGGCTACCGGTCCCTGGAGAAGGTGGCCCACCACGACGCCGCCTGGGACCCCAACGTCCCCATCGGCATGGCCACTCTCGAATCCCTGGCCCGGTACGCCGACGTGGTCAGCTTCGTAGGGGACTCGACCATGCGCGAGGCGATGCTCTTTCACAACCTCTCCGGCATCGTCATCAGAAACGGGATCGACCTGGTGGAGAGGCACATCGACTGGAAGAAGAAGAACCTCTGCCGAAAGAAGATCCAGAGCTTCATCTCCGAGAACCTCCACCAGGTCTTCGGCGGGGAGGTGATCGAGCCCGAGGACATCCTCCCCGTCTTCACCATCTCCCGTCTGGAGCTGGAGAACAAGGGCTACCCCCAGCTCCTCGACGCCATCCTCCTCCAGGACCACCTGATAAGACATCGCAGGCTGGAGCAGAGGTTCGCAGAGAGGATGAAGGTGGTCTGCCTCCTCATCACCTCTCACGGCCCCAAGTCGAAGGAGAAGCTCCCGACCGGCTTTCCCATCAACCTCCCCTCGGAGGTCCCGGTGGGCGAGGAGATCAGGCTCAACAACATGATCCACGACCTGGGGATCGACGCCGGGAGCCTTGC
>DAINAQ010000086.1:0-5033 GCA_036733325.1 Methanothrix sp. | reverse complement strand
ACTGGTGTCCCCGCTGCGGCACGGCCATCGCCTTCGCCGAGGTGGAGTACGACTCCCGGACCACCAGCCTAAACTACCTCCTCTTCGGCTCGGATCTCGGAGACCTGGAGATCGCCACCAGCCGTCCCGAGCTCCTGGCGGCCTGCGTCGCCGTCGCCGTCCACCCCGAGGACGAGGAGAGGAGAAAGTACATCGGAACCGAGGTGCGGGTTCCCGTCTTCGACTACTCCGTCCCCGTCATCGCCGACGAGGTGGTGGACCCGGCCTTCGGGACCGGGGTGGTTATGATCTGCACCTTCGGGGACAAGCAGGACGTCCGATGGTGGGTCGAGCACGACCTTCCCCTCCGCCAGGCCATCGACCGGGCGGGGAGGATGACCGAGGTGGCGGGCAAGTTCGCGGGGATGAAGATCTCAGAGTGCAAGGACGCCATCATCGAAGAGATGAGGTCGCGGGGTATAATCCGCAAGCAGGAGCCCCTGGACCAGAACGTCGGCCTCTGCTGGAGGTGCAAGACCGCCATCGAGATACTCTCTGAGAGGCAATGGTTCGTCAAGATCGACCCGGGCGAGATCATCAAGACCTCCGCCGAAATAAAGTGGGTCCCCGAGCACATGGAGACCAGGCTCAAGAACTGGACCGGAACGATGGACTGGGACTGGTGCATATCCCGCCAGAGGATCTTTGCGACCCCCATCCCGGTCTGGTATTGCAAATCCTGCGGCGAGCCCCTCGTCGCCAGAGAGGAGTGGCTCCCCCTGGACCCGAACCTGACCAAGCCGCCGGTATCGTGTCCAAAATGCGGCTCCGAGGAGTTCGAGCCCGAGACCGACGTCCTCGACACCTGGATGGACAGCTCCATCTCGGTTCTGAACGTCACGGGCTGGCTGAGCGACCATCCGCCCCGCTACCCGGCCCAGCTCCGGCCCCAGGGCCACGACATCATCAGGACCTGGGCCTTCTACACCATCCTCCGGGCGAAGGCCCTGGTGGGGACGAGGCCCTGGGACTCGATCCTGGTCAATGGGATGGTCCTGGGCGAGGACGGCCACAAGATGTCCAAGTCCCTGAACAACTTCATCGCCCCCGAAGAGGTGGTGGAGAAGTACGGAGCCGACGCCTTCCGGCAGTGGGCGGCGGTGGGAGGAAGCCCGGGAAGCGACGTCATGTTCCGGTGGAAGGACGTGATCAGCGGCGGCAGGTTCCTCCAGAAGCTCTGGAGCATGTACCGATTTTCAGCACCTCACGCCGTCAAATCCGAGGACTCGGCCAAAAACCAGGTGGACCGCTGGCTCCTCTTCGAGCTCTCCCGGACGGTGGAGGCGGTCACCGAATCTATGGATCGGTTCGCCTTCGACGAGGCCTTTCGAGCCATCCGGAGCTTTGCCTGGGACGAGCTGGCCGACAACTACATCGAGCTGGTCAAGTCCCGCCTCTACGGCCCCGACGGCCCCGAGAAGAGGGCGGCCCAGTCGACGATCTATTCCGCCATCGAGGCCCTGACCAGCCTTCTTGCGCCCTTCACCCCCTTCATCGCCGAGGAGATCAGAATGAGCCTCTCCGGCCAGTCGGTCCACGCCGCCCCCTGGCCGGAGCCCCAGGAGATCCGACCCTCGCCCGAGGGGAGCCTGATCAAGGAGGTGGCCGCGGCGGTCAGGAGGTACAAGTCGGATCGGGGGATGGCCCTCAACTCGCCTTTGGCCGGGATCGAGGTCTACTCGGACCTGGACCTGGAAACGACCGATCTCTCCGGCTCCACCGGCTCGCCCGTGACCGTTAAGCGAGGAAGCCCGGAGATCGAGACGAGGGCGGTGGAGGTGAAGCCTCAGATGAAGGTCATAGGTCCGGTCTTCAAGGACAGAAGCGGGGAGATCATTCGTAAGCTCAGGTCCATGGACCCCGAAGCTGTGGCCATCATGGCTGGGGCCGGAAAGATAGTTCTTGAACTGGGCGACGGCACCGCAGAGCTCGGACCCGAGGCCCTCGAGATCGCCACCGAGACCCTCTCTGCGGGGAGGGCCGTGGATATGATGGTCGTCGAGGGGGGCGCCACCGTCCTCATCCGGGCAGGATCATGATCGAGGTGGAGGTGAAGGCCAGGGCCCCGCCGGGGATCGAGGCGAAGATCGCTGGGCTCGGCGGCGAGCTGGTCGGGGTCGAGGACCACCTCGACCTTTACTTCAACTCCCGGGCTCGCGACTTCGCGGTGACCGACGAGGCCCTCCGGATCAGGATCAAGGATTCTGGGTCGTACCTCACCTACAAGGGGCCGAAGCTCGACTCCGAGACCAAGTCCCGGCGGGAGCTGACCGTCCGGGTCTCCGACCCCGGAGCCATGGAGTCGATCCTGGAGTCGATAGGCTTCGCCCGGTCCGCCGGAGTGAAGAAGAGGAGGAGGAAGTACTCCCTGGCGGAGGCGGTCGTAGCCATAGACGAGGTGGAGGGGCTGGGAAGCTTCATCGAGGTGGAGCTGTCCGGTGGCGAAGAGTGGGGGGCTCAGAAGAAGATCGTCCTGGAGATCCTTTCGCTCCTCGGGATCAGTGAATCGATAAGAGAGTCCTACCTGGAGCTTCTGGCAGAGGCGGAGAGACGAGATGCCCTCTGAAAAGAATCATCCGGAATCGATCGTCGAGCGGGCCCTTCCCATGGCGGCGATGATGGTCCTGGTGGTGGCGGTTCAGCTCCTCTCCCTGGCCCTGATGCCCCCCCTCTCCGAGACGGAGGTGAGGGTCTTCGAGAACCCCGAGTCCGCCGCCAACCCCTTCAGCTACATCATCCTGGTCCTGGGGTTCACCCTCTTCATCCTGATGGCCATGAGGCTGAAAAAGGGCTGGATCGTGAGCGGCGTCGTCCTTCTGGCGATGGCGATGGGGGTCTACTACGTCATCTCCGCCTTCGTTCCGCCCCTCCCGGCACTTATGTTCTCCCTCCTGATCCTGACCCTCCTTCACATATATCCGGAATGGTACCTCATCGACCTGGTGGGCCTTCTCGTCTGCGCGGGGGTGGGGACCCTCTTCGGCCTCAGCATGACCCCCTTTCCAGCCCTCATCCTCCTTCTGGTCCTCTCGGCCTACGATGCCATATCCGTCTACAAGACCCGCCATATGGTGACCCTGGCCGAGGGGGTGATGGAGATGAGAGCCCCCCTCCTCTTCGTGGTACCCCGGAGGTGGAGCTACAGCTTCCGAAAGGAGGGCATGGGGTCTGGAGAGGATCGGGGGGCCTACTTCCTCGGCCTGGGAGACGCCATAATCCCCACCGTTCTGGTGATCTCCGCCAACTGGTCGCTCGACCTCCCCAAGCTCGTGATCTTCGGGGTCGGGGCCAACCTTCCGGCCCTGGGGGCGATCCTCGGCACCTGCCTCGGATTCGCCGCCTTATCCGCCACCTCCAGAGATAGGCCCCAGGCGGGCCTCCCCTTCCTCAACGGAGGAGCCATCCTCGGATTTTCCCTGGCTGCCATCGCGTCCGGGGCCGCCGTCTTCTGAAGGCTCACCGACAACTTTTTTTCGACGGCAACGCATCTCCGATCCAGGAGGTCTCTTAGGTGAACGATAACGATGTAGTTCTCGAGGCCCAGTTTGTGCCCTTCTGCCCCAAGTGCGGGACCGAATGCGAGTCCAGGGAGCTGAGGCGGGCCCTCGACTCGGACAACTGGAAGAAGATCGTGATCGAGGCGATCTACTACTGCCCCAAGTGCGACAACTACTGGAGCGAGGGGCTGGTCGAGAAGGGGTACCACTGAGCTGATGGCGAAGATGGTGGAGGAGGGTTCGGTCACCCTCAACGTAGAAGGGGCCTTCTTCAATCCCAGGATGAAGCTGAACCGGGACCTGGGAGTGGCGGTGACGAAGGCCCTGGGCATCTCCGAGTATCTTGACGCCCTCGCCGCCAGCGGAGCCCGGGGATTGCGGGTGGCAAAAGAGGCGGGAGTCCCCCAGGTAACCCTGAACGACGTCAGCCTCAGGGCCGTCCACCTCCTCCGAGAGAACGCTGAGAGAAACGGCCTTGGGTCCTGCGAGATCCTCTCCGCGAATGCCAACGTCCTCCTCCATCAGAGGCACTTTGAGGCCGTCGACCTCGATCCCTTCGGTTCGCCCTCGCCTTTTTTGGCCTCAGCGGCGCGGTCGGCCCTCCGTTACCTCTTCATCACGGCCACCGATACCGCCCCCCTCTGCGGGGCCCACCTCAAGAGCGGCATAAGAAAGTACATGGCCGTCCCGGTCAAGGCCGACCACCACCGGGAGATGGGGGCAAGGATCCTCCTGGGGGCGGTGGCAAGGGAGCTGGCGAGGGTGGACAAGGGAATGCATCCCCTACTTACCCACGCCTCCGACCACTACGTCCGGCTCTACACCAGAATCGAGAAGGGAGCGAAGAGCGCCGACGAGACCCTGGACGAGATGGGCTACCTCGAGCAGTGCAAAAGCTGCGGCCGATGGCGGGTCTCCCCCGGCATCAGCTGCCGGTCCTCGGGGATCTGCGCCTTCTGCAAAGGGAGAGCTGATGTGGCCGGACCCCTCTGGCTTGGGCCGATCCAGGATCGAGAACTGATAGGAAAGGCCCTGGCGGTGGTGGAGAGTTCGCCGGCCCGGTCCGATCGCGCAGTCCGGCTCCTCCAGCTCTGCGGGGGCGAGATCGACCTTCCCATGTACTACGACCAGCACAAACTTTGCAAGAAATTTAAATCAACTCCGGGGACCGCCGACGATCTGGTCCGGACGCTCCAATCCCTGGGCTGGAAAGCCTCGCGAACCCATTTCAGCGGAGTAGGGATCAAAACCGATGCTCCCTACGAAGTCCTGAGGGAGGTTTTTTGCCCGCCTGATCATGCCGGGTTTGACTCAGCCACCCCCCGCCGAGAATGAGGGCCACCTCATCTTCGGCTTGACCCGAAAGTTAATAAGGGATGAGAAATATATGGTGAGATGGCCACAGCGCCAATGCGTGCTGTGGATAAGTGGCACGAGATGATGAAATATTACCCCCTTCATTGCTACTCCCTTACGTCACCTCGTGCCAACCCTTCA
>DAINAQ010000085.1:0-5082 GCA_036733325.1 Methanothrix sp. | reverse complement strand
GCAAGAAGACCTGGGGCTCCGCCTCAGCCAGCTGGCGGTAGATTTCAGCGGCCTCTTGTGACGGTATGATCGCCTCCTCCCGCCGTCCCAGTTCGGAAAGCCGTACTCCGAGGTTGTTGAGGCTTGCGGCCAGGTCAGGCAAGAAGACCTGGGGCTCCGCCTCAGCCAGCTGGCGGTAGATTTCAGCGGCCTCCTGTGACGGTTTGATCGCCTTCTCCCGCCGTCCCTGGTTGGAAAGCATCATTCCAAGGTTGTTGAGGCTTGCTGCCAGGTTGGGCAAGAAGACCTGGGGGTCCGCCTCAGCCAGCTGGCGGTAGATTTCAGCAGCCTCCTGTGACGGTTTGATCGCTTCCTCCCGCTGTCCCAAGTTAGAGAGGGCCAAGCCGAGGTTATTTAGCAAACATGCTCGCTGTGCATTATCATCAGATGGTAAAATCTCTAGTTTTGCTTTCTGCACTTCGGCTATAATTTCTCTCAGGCTCAAGGTTCTCTCCGGTGATGGTAACGCCCTATCCAGAGCATCCAGGAAAGACCATGCCTCTTCATAAGATGTCCCAGTGCAGACCTCCATCTCCGACTGCAGGTTGGGGCGGGCCTTCTCCAACCGCATATGCGATTTCATATCTCTAGCGACCAGCCGTTTCAGCCAGGCGGTCCAGGCGGGGAGGAGATCGATGAGACGGGATCGCCGTTCCTCCTCGGAGAGGGGCCAGTGGATTTTGGCGTACTCGGCCACCGTGGCGTGCCAGTGCCATGCCTGCTCCGCAGGGTCGAAGTCGGCCAGGGCGCCCTCTTGGAGAGCCGCAGGACTGCCCTCGTCAGCAGCTGCCCGAAGGGGCCCCTCCGGCGCGCTCCCCGCGGGGAAGAGCGGCAGAGCTTTCCATCCGTCCAGGCCCGCATCGTCGAGCCTCTCAGCGCTCCAGGCGTACACCTTCTCCAGCTGCTCTTGATAATCGCCCCTCCGCTCCGCCACCTCCCGCAAAAGGTCTTCGAGGTCCCTCCTCCGCGCTTGGGCCACCAGCTTCTCCAGGATGAGGGGATGGCCTCCTACCGCCTCGGCGATCTCTGCGGCCCGATCCCAGGTCAGCGGTATTTCGCGCTCTCGGGCCAGGAACATGGCATATCGAGCTGCCTCCTCCGGGGAGAGGCCGCGGTGGAGGGATATGGGTCTGGATCTCGGCAGATCCTCCAGGGCCTCGCTCGACGGCCGCAGGGCTGCGATCGCCGCGCTCTCCCCGCCAAGGCGGCGCAAGACTTCAGCCAGCCGAGCCCGCTCCTCTTCGGGAAGGGTCTCCAGGTTGTCGAGCAGAAGGAGGGTGGGCTCTCTGGCGGTCTTTTGCAGCAGTTCATCGATCAGCCTTTCAGGCTCGGGGGTGAGCCCCAGGGCCTCGGCCAGATCTTTCAGCATCTCGGCGGCGGTGGCCTCTCGGCTCCCCTCGAACTGTCGTCCGCTGGCGTAGGCAACTCCGCCGAGGAACCGGAAGCCGTTCCGATGAGCGGCCTCCAGGACGAGGCCGGTCTTTCCGATGCCTGGGGGGCCGAAGATCACCACCACCGCCGGAGGACGGGATAGATGGTGAGCCATATCCACCAGCTCCCGGCCCCGGCCGAGGAAGAGGCCGGTCTGCGCCGGGAGGTTACCCGGCGGCGAGCGTTGGTCCACCCAGGGCTCCCCGCCGCTGAGGTTCTGGAAACAGAGCTCCTTGTCGCCCAGGAGGATCACCTCATGGGTGGTGACCTCCTTTTTAGCGCGGGCCACAGCATCCTCCAAAGAAAACCCTGCCGTCAGCTCAACGTAGAGGGTTGCGACGAATTTTACGGCCTCGGCGTCCAGGACCGATCTCTCGTGCCCCACCACGGCCCGGGCCAGTCCGCCGTCCACCATCGCCTGGGCCGCGGAGCTGGCGTCGGCGGCGCTCTCGCAGCCGTTGAGGATCACCAGGTCCAGGGGGTGGGGCAGATTTTTCAACGCCTCAAGAATCTCGTCAGTTTTGGCGAAATGGACCTCGCCCAGATCGTTCTCCAGCAGCAATCCCTCCCGCCAGGCGTGGCCGCTGAAGTGGAGGATGTGAGGAAACGAGTTCTGCATCTCCGCCCGTGGCGAGAGGGCCGATCGCAAGGCCGCCAGGGTAGGAGGCGTCAGCCTCGCCAGGAGGATGGGCGCACGGCTCCGCCTCACCCCATCGGCCAGGACGTGCCACTCCTGGTGCAGATCCAGAGGTTTCGGGGGCTGGTCCGGGTTTCGGGGGTCGAAGACCGGGGCGGCCAGCAAGGCCAAAACGCGGAGCATCTGGGCAGGGTCGCGCTTTTCCCGCCTAGCCTCCTCTGCCGCCTGGAGCATCACCTGTTCTGCCTGGATGACGACGTTATGCGAGCCGGTCACAAGCACGCTCTCGTCGGTGGAGCCTTCGATATCTATGTTGCCACGGGATGGGGGTGTCATCTGATAACCTCGGGAGGGCGATTGAGAAGTATTGTTTTGGAGAACGGTTCTATCAATCTTAAAGATAACGTTAAGTTGACCCGGAAAACACTGCCCTGGTTCCGACTCGATGTATTTTCGTGGCGCGTACCACATCGACCCCAGCACCACGCCCACCGATCGTCGAGCGCCGCCCGCCGCCTGCATCGCCGGGCCCGCGCCTCCCGGGCGATCGCTCGCCTCACCCCCCCCAAGACCTCCGGCATAATCTCCTTCAGCTGGTCCACCCCCTCCTCGGGTTTTGCAGAAATACCCGGCTCTGGAGAGAACGGCTATAAACTTTCAAGGCCGAATTATAGCCTGCTTTGTCCCCCATATCCTCCCGCTTCGATCTCTTCGTCGCAATAAAGCACGTATCGTCACACCGGCGCCAGACCCTCCTCTCGGTGACAGCCGTCGCCCTCGCCGTCTCCATATCCCTGATCTTCACCTCCCTTGGAAACGGCTCCCAGGAGCTTCTGACCGACATCGTCGAGGAGAAGCTCCCCCACGTCCGGATCACGCCTTCAGGGGACGAGAAGTACATCCACCTCTATCGCGGCCTTCTGGAGAAGGTCGCCGCCATCGAGGGGGTCAGGTCGATCTCTGCGACCCTATCCACCCAGGCGACGGTCTCCTTCAAGGACAAGAACCGAAACGCCCTCCTCCGGGGCGTCGACCCCGCCGACGAGGACGCCATCTACAAGATCAGCGAATCGATGGTCGAGGGCGAGTTCTTCGACATCCTGGACGGCAAAAACGTGGTGATGGGGTTCAAGCTCGCCGACGACCTCGACCTTTTGGTCGGCGATCGGGTGGAGGTGAGCTTCCCTCGGGCCAAAACTACGGACCTGGAGCTGGTGGGGATCTTCGATACCGGAACGCCCCTCGACGAGAGCTTCGCATACGTCTCCCTCAAGACCGCAAGAGACTTCCTCGACGAGGGGGACGTGGTGAACTCCATCGAGCTGCGGCTCTTCGATATCGACGAGGCGGAGAGGGTCGCCGCCGCCGTCGACGGCCTCGGCCGCGAGGCCATGAGCTGGCAGGAGACAAACCCCGAGATCGTCCGCTCGATCAGCGTCGGAGGCTTCTGGAGGAATCTATCCATCTTCTTTGTGATGATCATCGCCGCTTTCGGGATCGCCGCCATCATGAACATGCTGGTCCTGGAGAAGGTCCGGGAGATGGGGATGCTCCTCGCCCTGGGGGCCGACCGGTCGAGCCTCCTCAGGATCTTCATCTTAGAGAGCGGGATTCTGGGGCTTCTTGGCGGCCTCCTCGGCTCCGTCCTGGGCCTCCTTGGAATCCTGGCCCTGGGAAGCTTCAGGTTCGAGATTACCGCCGGCGGGAGAGACCTCAGCTCCATACCCCTGGTCATAAACCCCTGGGACTTTCCCGCCTACCTCCTCCTGGCCCTCGGCCTCAGCGTCCTCGCCGGATCTTATCCCGCCCTTCGGGCCTCAAACCTCGACCCCGTCGAGGCCCTCAAGGGCGCTGAGGTGGCCTGGCGGAAGCGGACGATCTGGCGGCCGACCTTCTTCGAGGAGCGATTTGTCTGCCGCTGCCTCTCCCTAGGTTTTGAGACCGCGCTGGCGACGAGGCACATCCTCTCCAACCGGAGGGGGACCGCCTTCACCCTCCTCTCGGTGGGGGTGGCGGTGGGGGTGATCATAATGTCTCTTGGCCTCACCTCTGGCGTGCGAACCGAGATCGTGGCCAGCACCATCGAGAAGAACCCTCACCTCTACATCGAGCCCAAAGAGGACGAGGAGTATCTCCACCTCTACAGGACCATATCCGACCGCGTGTGGGAGTACCCCGGCGTCGTCGCCGTCTCGGCGAGGCTCGTCGGCCAGGGGGCGGCAAGCTCCAGGGAGAACGTCGAGGGGGTGGAGTTCGTCGGGGTCGACCCCGGCCCCGAAGACCTTCTGATGAGGGTCCAGGACTCGATCCTCTCCGGAGACTTCTCGGAGCTGAAGTTCAGGCCGCGCTCGGCCTTCATCGGCTCGTCGCTCGCCGAGAACCTGGAGATCCGGCCGGGGGAGAGCTTCGACCTGGTCTTGAAGGATAGGGAGGTCAGGCTCAAGGTGGCGGGGCTGGTGGAGAAGGGGACGGTCAAGGATTACAACCTCGTCTACCTCCCCTTGGAGACGGCTCAGGACCTGGTGGGGGAGGGGGACGTCGTCTCCGAGATCGGGGTCAGGCTCTCCGACTTCGAGGAGGCGCCAGCGGCCGCTGCCGCCCTAAAAAGAAGCCTCCGCCGCGAGACCAGCTCCTGGCAGGAGTACAGCCGGGAGATCGCAAGGTTCGTCGGGACTCAGTCTCGCATAAACCTGATCTTCTACTCCATGATCCTCGCCATCTCCGGCTTCGTCATAGCGAACACCACCATCATGATCATCAGCCGGAGGACCCGGGAGATCGGAATCCTCATGGCCATGGGCGCCCAGAGGGGATCGATCCTGGAGATCTTCATCCTGGAGAACCTCCTCCTCGCCGTCCCGGGAGGTCTTCTGGGATCGATCGTCGGCCTATTCGCGGGAAGGCTGATCGCAGCTTACGGCCCCTCCGGCTTCGGCGGGGTCGCCCTCACCTTCTCCTTGCGGCCGGAGCTGGTC
>DAINAQ010000084.1:0-5169 GCA_036733325.1 Methanothrix sp. | reverse complement strand
ACCCCGACCGACGGGGAATCCTCTTCGTCCATCCCTGGAGCATCAACGACACCGACATCGAAGATTTCTCCGACCAGATCTATTACTGCCCCGAATGGCAGAGCGTGGTGGAGGCCATCGAAGAGATCGATGGCGCGGCCTGAAGCCTGAATATACCGCATCCTCTTTCGGAAGTATTTTATAGAACTCTTTTTATAGAAGTTTTTTTATGGAGTCCTTTTATCGAAGACTTTTATAGAATGGGAGTTATGGGATGAAAGGAAGGACTCACCCACCCTTTCTCATCTTCCCCCGGGCCAGGGAGGCGAAGATCCCGACGATGCAGAGGACGACGAATACGGAGAGGATCGCGGTCATGCTCTCGAGGAACTGGGGGTAGACCTCCGGGGTCACCTGGACCCGGCCCATGAAGATGGAGAGAGCGGTCATGGCGATGGCCATGGAGGTCATCATCCCGATCGACCTCATCGTCCCCACCATCCCCGAGGCGACGCCGTAGTACCTCTTCTCGACGGAGCTCATGATGGCGTTGGTGTTGGGCGAGGAGAAGAGGGCCAACCCCACCCCCAAAAGGGCGAGGATGGCGACTATGAGGACCAGACTCGTCTCGCCGTCGAGGCCGACGGCCAGGAGAAAGAGGCCCCCGGCCGTCATCCCCATCCCGGCCGAGGCCACCACCTGGGCCTCGATCCTGTCCGAGAGCTTCCCCGCCCAGGGGGAGAGGATCGTCTGGACCGCTGGCTGGGCCACCAGGACGAGGCCGGCGTGAAGAGGGGAGAGCCCCTTCACCGTCTGCAGGTACAGGGTGAGGACGAAGGCCACGGCGAAGGTGGCGCCGTAGTTGATCAGGGCGGCCAGGTTGGATAGAGCGAAGACCCTGTTCTCCCGGAAGAGCCGGACGTTGAGGACGGGGCTATCGCTCCTCAGCTCCACCAGGACGAAGGCGATGAGGCCGGCCATGCCCAGGCCGAGGAAGCCTGCCCCTGCAGACGAGGGGAGGCTGGTGAGGCCGTAGATGGTCAAGACCAGGGCCAGGCCGTAGATCGCCGAGCCGAAGAGGTCGAACCTCTCTCCCGCGGCCTCGATCCACTCCCCCTTCAGCTTTCGGACGGTGAGGAAGACGACGCAGAGGCCGAGAGGCACGTTCACCAGAAATATGCTCCTCCATCCGAGGTACTGGGTGAGCACGCCGCCCAGGAAGGGGCCCAGGGAGAGGCCCAGGTAAACGGCGGTGACGTTGATCCCCAGGGCTCTGCCCCTCTCTCCCGGCGGGAATACGCTGGTGAGGAGGGCGACCGACGTCCCGAAGATCATGGAGCTGCCCATCCCCTGGAAGAACCTGAAGATGATCAGGGTGTATCCGGAGGGCGGGAAGGCGCAGAATAGAGAGAAGAGGGTATAGGTCGCCATCCCCAGGGTGAAGAACCTCCTCCTCCCCGCGATGTCGGCAGCCCTGCCCAGGGGGACCATGAAGACCGCCATGGCCAGGAGGTGGGCGGTGACCACCCACCCCAGGAGGACCGCGTCCATCCCGAACTCGGCTCCGATGGGAGGGAGGGCAACGTTGATCGCCGAGTTGATGAAGGCCGGAAGGAAGGCGGCCACCGTGGCTATGAAGAGAACGCTGCTTTTGCTCTCGGCTTCGCGCATCTCTTCTGAGATCCGCGAGCAGATATTTACCTTCTCCCCTCGATCGGAAACCTCAAAGCTGGTCCCATGGATAAATATAAATCGCATCGGAAATTAATATATCCTCCATGAAGATCGTGGGAATATGCGGGAGCCCTCGGGAGAAGGCCACGGATTACATCCTCAAGGAGGCCCTCAAGATGCTGGAGGATAGAGGGTTTGAGACCCAATTCTTCGGGGTGAGGGGGAAGAGGATCAGCCCCTGCCTCCACTGCGACTACTGCCTCACCAACAAGGAGTGCAGGATTAAAGACGACATGTACGAGGTCTACCCCCTCCTCCGGGAGGCCGAGGGAATCGTCTTCGCCACCCCAGTCTACAACGGCGCTTTGAGCGCCCAGACCAAGGCGGTGATGGACCGGTGCAGGGCCCTCGCGGCCGCCGACTTCGACGTCTTCAGGGGCAAGATCGGGATGGCCGTGGCCGTAGGCGGAGATCGGATGGGCGGCCAGGAGCTGGCCATCTCTCAGATCATCACCTTCTACGTCCTCAGCGGCATCGTCCCCGTAGGCGGCGGGGCCTTCGGGGCTAACCTCGGCGCCACCTTCTGGTCCAGGGACACTCTGGAGGGGGCGAAGGAGGACGAGGAGGGGTGGAGGACCCTCAGGAAGACGGTCCGGAGGTTCTCCGACCAGCTCGAGGGCATCCCGCCGGGAAAAGAAAAATAAAAAGTTTAGCAGGATGATCAGGGAAAGGTGTCACCATGGCTGAGAAGGCAAAGAAGAAGAAAGTGGTATGGGGGATCACCGGCAGCGGTGATCGGATCCGGGAGACGGCAGAGGTGATGAAGGAGATGAGACGAAAGTACGACGACGAGGTCGAGATCAGGGTCTACATCTCCAAAGCCGGAGACCAGGTGGTGAAGTACTACAAGCTATTTCCGGAGCTGGAGCAGGAGTTCGACAAGATCTGGGTGGAGGCCAACGCCAACGCCCCCTTCCTGGCGGGGCAGGTCCAGATGGGGAGGTTCGAGTTCATGCTGATCGCTCCCGCCACCTCCAACACCGTCGCCAAGATATCCCTGCGGATCGCAGACACCATGCTCACCAACGCCGCCATCATGAGCCAGAAGGTCCTCCTCCCCCTCTACATCATGCCATCAGACTTCCGGGAGGGCGAAGTTACCACGAAGCTGCCCGACGGAAGGGACCTGAAGCTTGTGATCAGAAAGGAGGACGTCGAGCACGTCCAGAAGCTGGCGGCGATGGAGGGGGTCACCATGCTGGAGAGACCCGAAAATATCCCCAAGGTCTTCGAAAAGCATTTCGGGTAACGATGCCGGATCGAAGAGGCGCCGGAACGAAACGAAGAGCTCCAGGACGGCCAGATGGTGCCTGCTGGTGGCGAATCCCCCCAAAATTATCGCCACCTTCAAAAACAGCTTCATTAGAATGAGCGTGATGGTATGACGTGGTCAGGAGGACTTCAGCTCCTTGAGCCTGCTGATCTTGTTCATCACCTGGTCGGTCTCTGTCCTCTTGTTAGTCTCCAGGTAATCGATTATGTCGTAGAGCCCCTTCTTCAGCTTGTAGATCCGATAGGGCCTTCCCTTCCCCGGGTTCTTCTCGTCCCTCTCGGCTATCCAGTCCAGCTTTCGCAGCTCCCTCATGGCTATGCTCACTTCAGGCTGCCTGAGATCAGACCCCATCTCGATCTCGCGGCTTGTGGCCTCGTCGACACAGGCCAGATATGTGAGCACCTTGGCCACGTTCCTTTTGAGGCCGATCTTCATCAGGATCGATGCGAACTCCTCGCGCTCAACGTTCTGAGCGGGTAGCGAAACATTCCTCAATCCGGTCACCATTGTAGTGGTAGTTATAGATCCATATATAAGTTTCGTTCAAAATAATTATCATTTAATGCCGATCGGGAGAATGTATTGTCCCTCCCAGATATTCGAGAGATCGAAACTGATTTTACCGACCTTCTCCGAGTACAGCTCGATATATTATCAGGATTTGAGGCGATCGAATGATTGGACTCTACCTCATGGACAGCTACATCAAGGACTTTGAGGCCAGGGTGGAGACGGTCAAGGACGGCAGGTTCGCCGTCCTGGACAAGACCGCCTTCTACCCCAACTCCGGGGGACAGCCCTCCGATACGGGGGTTATCCATAGAGACGGGGAGATCTTTCCCGTGGTCTATGTCGGCCTCTTCGATGGCGAGATCAGCCACGAGCTCGCCCGCGAGGGAATCGTTGCCGGAGATCGGGTGGCCGGCTCCATAGACTGGGACCGACGTTACCTGTTCATGAAGAGCCACACCGCCTGCCACCTTCTATCCGCGGTGATCTTCAGAGAGACGGGGGCGATGATCACCGGAAACCAGATCGGCGAGGACAGGTCCAGAGTCGACTTCAGCCTCCAGGATTTCGATCGATCCGGGCTCGCCGATTACATGGAGGAGGTAAACGAGATCATCCGGGAGGATCGGGCGGTCAGGACCCGCCTCATATCCAGGGAGGAGGCGATGGAGATTCCGGACCTGGTGAGGCTGGCAAAGATCGTCCCCGACCGGGAGGAGATGAGGATAGTCGAGGTGGATGGGATCGACCTTCAGGCCTGCGGCGGAACCCACGTCCGAAGGACCGGGGAGATCGGAGGCATAAAGATGCTCAAGGCGGAGAACAAGGGCAAATCCAACCGCCGGATCTACTTCGCGGTCCTGGATGGTGACTGATCATGGACGAGATGGAGCTGTTGGGAAAGACTAAGGTGAGGGTGAAAGACGGGCGGGTGGTGGAGACGGGGGAGCCCCTGATCCGGTGGTGCCCCCTCTTCGACAAGGTTCGGGGGATAAAGGAGATCACGCCGGAGGCGGCGGCCGCCAACATGGAGTATCGGATGAGGGAGCACGGGATGTTCACCCCCAAGAGGAAGCTGGAGATGGAGGTCTTCGTCGGCTTCGGCGCCTCTGAGGTGATGATGACGGCGACCCGGCGGGGGCTCATCGAGGCCGCGGTCACCGTCTGCGACGGTGCCGGGACGGTGATCACCTCAAATCCGAGCCTCATCCAGGGGATGGGGGGCTGGATATCGGGGTTGATCAGCACCGATCCGGTCCCCGAGGTTCTGGCCGGGATCGAGGAACGGGGTGGGATCGTCCTGGACCCGTCGAGCGCCAGGATCGATCAGGTGGAGGGGGCGAGGCTTGCCGCGGAGAGGTACTCGAAGTTTGCGGTCACCGTCGCCGACGCCGATGCCGCGGAGAGGCTTCGAGATCTGGAGAGGAAGAGAAGCGTCCGCATCCTGATCGTGGGGGTCCACCTCACCGGCATCGGAGAAGAGGAGGCCGAGCGGCTCCTGGCCGCCGCCGACATCGTGACCGGCTGCGCCTCAAAGTTCGTCAGGGAGATGGTCAGGCCCCTGATCCAGGTGGGGACGGCGGTGCCCCTATTCGGCCTGACCCCCTGGGGGAAGGAAGTTCTGGTGGAGAGGGCGAAAGAGGTGGACCGGCCCATCCTCATAAATACCATGC
>DAINAQ010000083.1:0-5244 GCA_036733325.1 Methanothrix sp. | reverse complement strand
GGGGCGGCCCTCTTCATAGCCCTGATCGAAGGCACCATCCTGAAAGGCACCATCCTGAGGGGTGAAGAAAGATGATTTACGATCGCAAAGAGATCGAGGCGCTCGGAATATTTGACGGAATCAACGAGGTCATAGCCACCACCAGGAACGAGGCGGGCGCCCCCAACGCGGCGCCCCTCGGTCTGATCAAGAACGGCGAGACCCTCTCGGTGAGGCTCTTTGCCGGGTCTCACACCCGCGACAACATCATGGCAGGACACGAGTTCGTGGCCAACGTATCCCACGATCCGATGCTCTTCGTAGAGACCGCATTGAGCGACATCCCCGAAGATCGGTTCGTGGAGAGGGACGGGGAGCTGACCCTGGAGGACGCCGAGGCCTGGGCCCTCTTCAGGTGCGAGCCCAAGAACCTGGACATCGCCCTTCCCGAGGTGGAGTTCGTCAAGGGCGAGGTGATCAGGAAGGAGTTTCGGGCGGTCAACCGGGGGATCAACCTGGTGGTGGAGGCCGCCGTCGCCGCCACCCGCTACGTCGCCCTCAAAAGCGACCTCTACCTGGAGGAGATCTTCAAGATCAGAAGGATCGTCGGCCGGTGCGGCGGCCCCCGGGAGATCGAGGCCATGGACCGGCTGGACGAGCTGATCGATGAGCTGGTCTGATCCTTGACTCGGGACCGGGAGGAAGATGCTGAATCCATGGAGGATCGGTGATCATGCAGGATAGGCTCTCTTCGGAGTGCGAGGGGCTGGACCGGCTCCTGGGCGGGGGGTTTGAGCCGGGGATCATAACCCAGATCTACGGCGAGGCCGGGACCGGCAAGACGAACATCATCCTACAGCTGGCGGTCGGTGCCGTAGCCCGCGGCCTCAAGGTGATCTTCATCGACACCGAGGGCTTCTCCGTCGAGAGGTTCAAGCAGATCGCGGGCGAGGGGGCTAAGGAGATCGGATCGAAGATCGTAGTCTTCGAGCCCCTGAACCTGGAGCAGCAGCACGCCTCTATAAAAGATGCCACCAAGATCATGAACAGGGAGTTCGGCCTTCTGATCCTCGACTCGGCGACATCCCTTTACAGGGCGGCTTTCGAGGGGGACGACAACAGACCGGTGCGGCGGGCTCTTGCGGCCCAGCTCGGCGATCTTCAGGAGATGGCGAGAAGGCACCGGATCCCGGTGGTGGTGACAAACCAGGTCTACATGGAGATCGAGACCGGAAACCTCAGGCCCCTGGGGGGGATGGCCATGGACCACGCCACCAAGACCTCGATATTCGTCGAGAAGAGGGGCGAGGGAAAAAGGCTGGCACGGCTGGTCAAGCACAGGTCCATGCCCGAAGGGGCCGTCGAAGAGCTCCGGATAACGGCGAGGGGCGTCGAGTGATCGGGCGGATCACGAAAAAGAAAGTTGGCCTGGAGGGGGGGCTCCAGGCCTTAGCGTACCCAGGCCTCAGGGCGCGTACTTGAAGACGTAGCCGGCCTCTGACAGAGCGTAGAGTTCCCCCGCCGCGGCATAGATCCCCTGGAGGGGATTTCTCCATCCCGAGGTGTCGATCTCTGTCCAGGATCCGACGGTGTCATCCCGCATCCAGAGATCTCCATCTTCTTCCAGCCGGTAGAGGAGGTTATGGACCATAGAGCCGTCGATGCGCTGGTCGGCGACGATGATCTTTGCGGGTTCGCTGGCCATATCCCAGCTCCCGGCGTCCTCAGACCACCGGTGGATCTCCTGGCTGTGGTAATCCCTGGCATAGACCGCGCCGGCGTTGAATCCGTCGCCGAAGACTGCGTCGAAATCAAGATCTCCGGCCTGCAAAATATCCCAGTTCAGGGGCGTGCCCGAATACTTCAATACGACTCCGATGGTGACGCCCTGAGAGTTGCGCCTCTCGGCGAGGAGGTAGAGCTTCGACGGGATTATCTCGTAGGGGAAGCCCATCCCGGCCAGGTATCCGCCGCCGGATGCTACATAGTCCACAATCCGGCCCATATTGGGACGGGACGGCGACCGCTCTCCTATCTGCACCCATTCCCAGGGAGTTCCGGCGTACTCGTACATCTCCCACTCGTGCTCTGGATTTGTGGCGTAGAGCTTGGCGCCACCGGCGTAGATATCAGCGGCGGGCCCTCCCACCTGGGTCCAGTTCATGGGGGTGCCGGTGAACTCGTAGACCCCCATCCCCGCCGGATCGAGGCCGTAGAGCCTGCTGCCCACCCCGCCCGTCGCTACAAACTTCTTTCCGGGGTTTCCCACCTTCGTCCACTGGTCCGGCGTCCCGCTGTACCTGTAAATGTCTCCGGTCTGGTTCTGGACTGCAAAGACCCTGACGTTCTCCATCGGGATGTCCCCCGTCGGGTAAGGCTGCCCTCTGTTCTCGATGGTGATCCCGTGCTTGACGATCACATCGTCCACCTTCTGCTCCCAGATCTTCTCCCATTCCGCAGAGCCGCTGCCGGATAGGAGAAGAATTCCCAGGAGAAAGATTGCCGGCAATTTTTTCATGGGCTCAATTCCAATCGGAATCTATATGAAGATATCTACGTAGTTTGGCTCTGGAGCATCTTCGGAAGATCGGAGGTCCGTCTTCGTCTCTCGGGGCCGCCATTCGGTACCCCACTCGGTACCCCACTCGGGCCCCTCTCTCGGGGACACTGTCCGGATCTTCACTGGAGGGCCGTCCACGGCCATCTGCGCTCAATTCAAGATCAGGGAGTCGATCTTTACGCCCATAATAGAGGACTACGAAAAGCTGAGGGAGATCCTGAAGACCAGCAGGACCGTAGCCGTGGTGGGGATCTCCCCCGACGAAGATAAGCCCAGCCACTTCGTCTCGAAGACGGTGAAGAGATACGGCTTCAAGATCTACCTCATCAACCCCCAGCACCAGGGGGAGGAGATCCTGGGAGAGAAGGTCTTCGGCTCCCTCAGGGAGGTTCCCGAGAAGATCGACATCCTGGACGTCTTCAGAAGGCCCGAGGCGGTCGCCGGCCTGGCCGAGGAGGCCAGGGAGAAGGGGTTTGGGACCTTCTGGCTCCAGCCCGGAACCGAGAACGAGGAGGTTATTGAGGCCCTGGACCGGGAGGGGAGAACGGTCGTCCCCGGGATCTGCATCAAGACATGCTGTCAGCTGCTGCTCTGAGATAGACGGCCTGGGCGGAATAATGGGTGGCTGAGGCGATCCGGAAAGATCGTGGACTCTCATCTCATCCGCTCCTCAAAGATCGGCCCCCGAAAAAGTATTTAGGCCTGGATGCTCACTCCCCCACGATCAGCTTGAATGAAGAGATGGAATCGAAGAGGGGGCCGGATTACGGCTACGACCTCTGGGTGATCTCGGTCCTGGGGAAGGACAGGCCAGGGATGATTCGAGACCTCCTGGAGGCTCCCGCGAAGATGATGGTCAACATCGTCGATCTGGACCAGAGGATCCTTCAGGGCCTCTTCGTCATGTCCATGGTGGCGGACTTCGGAAAGGCGACCGCGACCCCCAGGGAGCTGGAGGCCCGTCTCCAGAAGCGCGCCAGGGAGCTGGGGGTGGAAGTGAGCGTTCTTCCCCTGGACCTCTACAGGGGCAGGCGGAGGGGGGGAAAGAACCTCCAGGTGGTGACGATCCTGGCCAGGGACCGGGTGGGGATCATCTACGATGTCGCCGAGATCGCCGCGGGAAGGGGTATAAACATCGAAAAGGCTCTGGTCACCGCCCGGGGCGAGCTGATCTCCATCGAGTTCGTCATGGACTTCGGTCCCGGCGATACGAAGAGGGTCAGGGAGGAGCTGAAGGCCGAGTGCGAGAACCTCGGGCTCGACGTCGTGGTCCAGGACCTGGACAAGTCCGCGAAGGAGAAGAGGCTGATCGTCTTCGACATGGACTCTACCATAGTCGACTTCGAGACGATAAACCAGATGGCCTCGTTTGTGGGGGTGGACCGGGAGGTGGAGGAGATCACCAGGCGGGCCATGAACGGGGAGCTGGATTTCGTTGAGGCCCTGAGGAGACGGGTCCGGCTGCTGAAGGGGACCCCGGTTGAGGCCCTGGAGGAGATAGCAAAGAACATCCAGCTCACCCCCGGCTCCGAAGAGCTGATCCACCACCTCAAGCAGGTGGGATACAAGACCGCCCTGATAAGCGGCGGCTTCACCTACTTCACCGACATCCTGAAAGAGAGGCTCGGCTTCGACTACACCTTCGCCAACGTTCTGGAGATAAAGGACGGCGTCCTCACCGGCGAAGTGGAGGGGGAGATCATCGACGCCGCGGCCAAGGGGCGCATCGTCAACGACCTCGCCCGGCTTGAGGGGATCAGCCCCGACAGCGTGGTGGCGGTGGGCGACGGCGCCAACGACTGCCTCATGATCCAGAACGCCGGCCTGGGCGTCGCCTTCAACGCCAAGGACATCCTGAAGAAGGTCTCCAACGGAAGCCTCTCTAAAGAGAACCTCATCGGCCTCTTGAACGTCCTGGGGCTGGCGGATAAGGGCGGAGATCTCCTTTAGAATCCGGCGGCGACCGATCCGCCGGCGCCCATATCTGATCTGCCACCCACTACTGAGACCGCTCTCTGCCCTGGTGGCTGGCCCTCAAATGTTCCGCCCGTCGTCCTGAGGCCCTCGTGGAGGGGCCGCCCTGGAGGGGCGGAGGCCGACCAGGCGCCTATCGCCACTCGATCTCGATTTATTCGGATCGAAAGTAGTGGTGGCCGCCAGATCCGGAAAAAGCATTTATACTTGACGGATTTTAAGGACTCTGGTTCGTTGATTATCTCGTATCGGAGGATTGAATGATTTGACGACTGTTTATGACGTGCCTCCAAACCACCTCATCGATGCTGTGGCCCAGGAGCTGAAGACCAGCGGGAAGATCGAGCCGCCGGAATGGTCCGCCTACGCGAAGACCGGAGTGAACAAGGAGATGCCCCCCGTCAACCCCGACTGGTGGTTCGTGCGCTGCGCATCGGTGCTCCGCCGCCTCTACGTCGACGGCCCGGTGGGCGTGTCGAGGCTGCGGTCCTACTACGGAGGAAAGCACAGAAGGAGGACCGTGACTCCGAACTTCGATAAGGGGAGCGGGTCTGTGGTTCGAGTGGCCCTCCAGCAGCTGGAGAAGGCGGGGTACGTGAAGAAGATGAAGGCGGGACGGCAGCTCACCCCGGCAGGTCAGTCTTTCCTGGACAACATATCTCATCAGGTCAAAATCGAGGTACAGAAGTCGATCCCGGAGCTTGAGAGGTACTGATTCATGGATATGGATG
>DAINAQ010000082.1:0-5315 GCA_036733325.1 Methanothrix sp. | reverse complement strand
GCAGCCGCCAGATCCTCGCTCTTGGCGGCGTAGGCCAGCGCCAGCTCCGCGGTGTCGTTTTCGGGTATCAGCTCTATGGCCCTGTCGTAGGCCTCCATGGACTCGTTCATGTCACCTATGTAGCTGATCACCTCGGCTTTTCTCCACCATACGTTGTAGTCGAGGGGTTTCAGCTCCGTGACCTTGTCGTAGGCCTCGGAAGCCTCCTCCCACCGGCCGAGGTTCAGAAGGACGTTGGCCCTCCCCATCCAGGCGTCGGCGTCGTTCGGGTCCGCCTCGATCCTCTGGTCGAAGACGTCCAGGGCCGTTTCGTAAGCCTGCTCGGCCTCCTCCGGCCTGTTCAGACGTCTCAGAACTAGCGCCTTGTTCTGGCAGGCATCGGCGTCGCCGGGGTCCTCCTCAAGGTCCTTATCCAGAAGGACGAGGGCCTTCTCGTAGGTCTCGGCGGACTCGTTCACCTTTCCCACGACCGCGAGTTCGAAGGCCTTTCGTATGAGGATCGTCTCGTTCTCGGGATCGATCTTCAGGGCCTCATCGTAAGCGGTGATCGCCTCTTCGATGGAGCCGTTTTGATACAGCTCCTGGGCCCTATTCATCCAGTAGTCTGCGGTCTCCTGCTGCGCAAAGGCGGGACCGCAGAGCATAGCCAGAGCCGCTAAGGCTAAGGCGAGCCCGATCCTTCCGCCCAGCTTCGATGGCCCGGTGAGGGCCTCCAATGGTCCATTTTTTCCTTTCACATCAACCCACTCCACGTTTTCACCCAGATGTGATCACAAAAAACTTTGACTAATTTCACAACTCATACCCCGGATCTCTGGCCTTGGCGAAAGCGGCCTCTGCTTCAGAATTTCTGCCCAGCAACTGGAGGCAGCGTCCATAACTATCTTCTTCTTCTTCTTCTTCTTCAAATTCATAACCACCATCCCCACGAAGATCGATATTTACGGATTATTCTTAAACTTATGGGCCCAACAATATGCTTTAAACGGAACTGATGACCCAGGATGACAATATAAGCTTAGCTCAAATCCTATTTATATACAATTAAGCATAACTTTATAAGGCTTATGCTCCTGAAAGATCTAGCCTTACTAATGGGACGATTTGAAGAGGATCTGCCGCACAGCCAGATCAGGATGAATTGAAGAAGCTCGATCTTGAGGGATGTCGGTGCCATTCAAAATTGATCAGACAGGCTCAGCCGGCTCGATTCATCGATAGATCGCCGAATCACCCATAAGGCATTATACCCATGAAGAGAATACTCTAGGCGAGATCCGTTCTTGATGCGCAAGGCTGGGCTGTGGTGCAGGGATGATTCGAGCTCTGTTGGTGGACGACGACCCCTCGGTCCTGGAGATAACCAAGATATTCCTCGAGAGGTCCGGAGACATCGGGGTCGATGCCGTCGAATCGGCCGAAGAGGCGATAAAAAGGCTGAATGACGGGCACTACGACGTCATCGTCTCCGATTACGTGATGCCTGAGATGGACGGGATATCATTTTTGAAATTCGTCCGAAGCCATGACCCCGAGATCCCCTTCATCCTCTTCACCGGAAAGGGGCGAGAGGAGGTGGTGATCGAGGCCCTCAACAACGGTGCCGACTACTACCTCCAGAAGGACGCAAATCCCAGGGTCCTGTATGCAGAGCTGACCCATCAGATCCGCCAGGCGGCAGAACGGCAGAGGACGAAGAAGGCCGTCCGGGAGAGCGAGGAGAAGTACAGAGCCCTCTTCGAGAACATGAACGAGGGCTTCGTCCTCTACGAGTTCATCCGCGACCCCCATGAAGTCCCCACGGATTACGTGGTCAAGGACGCCAACCCCTTGATCAGCCTGATCGCCCAGGTCGAGCCGGAGGAGGCGATGGGAAAGAGGGCCACCGAGATCTTCGGGTCGGAGACCCCCCCTTTCATGGAGATCTACTCGAGGGTCGACCAGACGGGATCTCCTGCCAAGTTCGAGGCCTTCTTTCCCCTGACCGGCCGATACTTCAGAATCTCCGTCTTCTCCATCGGAAGAGGACGGTTTGCGACCATATTCTCCGACATCACCGAGCAGAGGAGGATGGACGAGGAGCTCTGCCGAGCTCACAAGCAGCTCTTTGAGATCATAGACTTCCTACCCGACGCCACCTTCGTCATAGACCAGAACAAGAAGGTTATCGCCTGGAACCGGGCTATCGAGGAGATGACGGGCGTGGCCAAGGAGGAGATCATCGGAAGCGGCGCCCGCTCCTACGCCGAGCCCTTCTACGGATTCAAGAGGCCCATTCTGATCGATTCCATCTTCGACCAGGATGAGGGGCTGGAAAAAGAGTACGATTACCTTCGCCGGAAGGGAGATTCGATCTTCGCCGAGGTCTTCGTCCCTCACCTCTACGGGGGCAAGGGGGCCTACATCTGGGCCATAGCCTCGCCCCTATTCGACGAGTTCGGGAACATGGCGGGAGCTATCGAGTCTATCCGGGACGTAACCGAGCGGAGACGGGCCGAGCTGGACCTCCGGGAGACCCGGGACTATCTGGACAGCCTCCTCCATTACGCCAACGCCCCCATCGCCGTCTGGGGGCCCGATATGAAGATCATCCGCTTCAACCGGGCCTTTGAGCGGCTGACCGGCTACGCAGCCTTTGAGATCGTCGGCCGGGAGGCATCGATCCTCCTGCCCGATGAGGGTCGAGAGGAGGCCCTGGCAAAGATCTCCTTCGCCCTGGAAGGAGAGTGCTGGGAGTCGGTGGAGATCCCGGTCCGATGCAAGGACGGGGGGGTCAGGATGGTCCTCTGGAACTCGGCGAACATCCGCTCCGAGGAGGACGGGACCCTGGTTGCGACCATCATCCAGGGGCAGGACATCACCGATCGGAAGCGGGCAGAGGAAAGGCTCATCGAATCCCACAAGCGGCTTCTGGACATCATCGATCTATTGCCCGACCCCACCTTCGTCATCGATCAGGAGAGGAGGGTGATCGCCTGGAACCGGGCCATCGAGGAGATGACCGGGGTCGCCAAGCAGGATATCGTCGGGAAGGGCGATTATGCTTACGGGGAGGTCTTCTACGGCGCGAAAAGGCCCATCCTCATCGATCTGATCTTCTCCAGGGACGAGGAGCTGGAGGCCCTCTACAGCTACGTCAAGAGGGAGGGGGACACCCTCTTCGCCGAGTCCTTCGTATCTCCTCCTCGGGGAGGAAAGGGGGTTTACGTCTGGGGAACGGCTTCTCCCCTCTTCGACAGGGACGACCGGATCGTGGGGGCCATCGAGTCGATCCGGGACGTCACCGAGATCAAGGAGACGGCTATGGCGCTCCAGGAGAACGAGGAGAGGCTGAAGCTGGTCATCGGGGGAGCGAACCTGGGGATCTGGGACAGGAACGTGAAGACGGGAGAGGTGGTCCGGAATCGGCGGCTGGTGGAGATCTTCGGCTACCCCGAGGAGGACTTGAAGGGCCAGGCCTGGGATCGGGAAGGCGTCATACATCCAGATGATTTCGATAATGTTATGGCGGCCCTTCAGGACCACTTCGAGGAAAGGACCCCTTGCTTTGAGATCGAGTATCGGCTGAGGCGCGGAGACGGCCGCTGGATATGGGTCCGCGATCGGGGGGAGGTGATGGAGAGGGACGAGGCTGGCCGCCCCCTGCGGATGGCGGGGATCACCCAGGAGATCACCGAAATCCGGCAGAGCCAGGAGGCGCTCCGGGAGGCGAACCGGAAGCTGAACCTCCTCAGCAGCGTCACCCGACACGACATCCAAAACCAGATAGCGAGCCTGTCGGGGTACGCCCTCCTCCTCAGCGAGATCCTCCCTCAGGACCCTGCCATGAGAAATTACATCGATCGGATCACCGAGCTGACGGAGACGATAAGAAAGCATGTCGCCTTCACCCGGGACTATCAGGACATGGGGGTGGCTGCTCCCGAGTGGCAGTCGGTGGAGGAGATCGTGCGGCGGGCGGCACAGTCTGCTCCCCTCCCGATCGCCAAAGAGCGGATCAGGCTCGAGATCTCCACCGGCCCCCTGGAGATCTTCGCCGACCCCATGCTGGAGAAGGTCTTCTTCAACCTCCTGGAGAACGCCGCGAGACACGGGGGCAAGGTCACCGAGATCCGGGTCTCCTTCCTCGAACGAAGGGATGATGGCGGCGGGGTCATCGTGGTCGAGGACGACGGGGTGGGGATACCGGCGGAGATGAAGGCCCGGATCTTCGATCAGGCCTTCGGGAGGCACACCGGCTATGGCCTCTTCCTCAGCCGGGAGATCCTGGGAATCACCAGGATGACCATCACCGAGACCGGTGAGGAGGGGCGGGGTGCGAGGTTCGAGATCTCGGTTCCGCGGGAGAACTACAGGCTGGGGTAGTCAAATCTATTATTATAATATTTTTACACAAAATTCAGAGTCATCTTTGAAATTCCGTCCCAGAAGAGACGATACATCCTCACACTTCGCACTCCACCAGGATCTCCTCCGCGAGCCTCCTCATCCTCTCCTCGCTGACGAGCTCCCCCACCAGCCGGAGGGCGAACTCCATCGCCGTCCCTGCCGCCTTGCTGGTGATGAGCTTCCCCGAGACCACCACCCGGTCGTCGACGTACTGGTCGTCGGTCAGGTCGCCTCGCCCGGCGGGGTGGATGGTCGCACGCCTCCCCTCCACCACCCCGGCCTTCACCAGAACCGAGGGCGCGCCGCAGATGGCTGCAACGTGCTTTCCCAGCCCATCCATCCGCCGGAGCAGGTCGAGGACCCGCTGGTCGTTGCCCAGGGTAACGAAGCCGGGATAGCCTCCGGGGAGGACGACGGCGTCGAAATCCTGGGGGTCGATCTCGTCGATGGAGGCGTCGGGGACGATCCTGATCCCGTGTGACCCCCGGACGGTGCCGACCTCGTCCTCGTCCTCGTCGGCCGCTCTTCCCTTCCCGAGCTCTCTATCTCTATTTCTCTCGCCGAGGCTTGTGGTCACCACCTCCACCTCGGCCCGCCTCAGGATGTCCACTATGGTGACAAACTCGATCTCTTCAAAGCCCTCTGCCAGGGGAACGACGACCCTCATCTGCTTCAGCCTCCTTTCTCTCCTCAACGTTTATCCTTCATAGTTCTTAGCTTCACAGTTTCGTGAGGTCGAAGGCCCAACGGCTGACGGTCGGGGCGACGCTCCCGCACCGCCGATGAAAATCGACCGCCAGGCCCTTCTCCTCGAACTCTTGGATGAGCCCCTCGATCTGGCTCTGCCGCTTGAAGGTGTAGAAGTGGATTGCGCCGCCCGGCCTGACCAGGGGGCTTATGGCGTCCAGGATCTCGTCCCTCCCGTA
>DAINAQ010000081.1:0-5379 GCA_036733325.1 Methanothrix sp. | reverse complement strand
CCGTCGCCCACCACGTCGTTCTGGGCTTTTGCGGCCTCCACCAGCATCTTGGCGGCGGGGTGCTCCACCTCCATCTCCCGGAGGATGGTCACGCCGTCGTTGGTTATGGTAACGTCGCCGATGGTGTCCACGAGCAGCTTGTCCATCCCCCTGGGGCCCAGGGTGCTCCGGACCGCCTTGGCGACGGCTCTGGCCGCCATGATGTTGTTAGACATGGCCTCTTTTCCCCGCTCTCTGCGAGAGCCTTCCTTAAGAATCAGTATCGGCTGTCCACCTAATCCTACCATGTATTGCCTCCTTCTCGGGATCAGACTATTTGATCTTCTATAAAAGCGTTTTTGACCTCGGGGGCTTTGCACCTGAAGTCAAACCCCTGTAAACTTCACCGAGTTGTTTGTGACTTATTCTGTAACTACGAATGAATGGGTTCAGCTGAAAGTCGCCCGGAGTCATATGATTTTAGCATTAACTACAATTTAGGTGAAAAGCCGCCCATCACCGTTCCTTCTCGATCGCCTTGACCAGCGCATACAACAGCTCGTTTGCGGGAGCCGCAAGGCCATGCTTCGCCGCCCGGTCCAGAACGTATCCGTTTATGGAATCGATCTCCGTTTGCCTGCCCCGGAGGACGTCCTGGAGCATGCTGGAGGTGTTGGCGGCCGTCATCTCTGCGACGGAGCGGACGAACTCCAGGACCTCCCCCTCACTGAACCGATGCCCCTCCTTCTCGGCGACGGCGACGCACTCCCCGACGATCCGACTGACGACTCCCGCCAGATGCTCGGAGAGGACGATCCCGTTCTTCTCTCGGGTCAGGGCGGTTATCGGGTTTATGACCGCGTTGGCGAAGAGCTTCTTCCACTGCTGGCGCTTGAAGTCCTCGGCGAACTCGGCCAAAAAGCCCTTCTCTTCCAAACGGGCTTTGATGAGCCTTTTTGCATCCTCGCTGATGGCGGCTTCAAAGACGGCCTTTCCCCTCCCCTTCAGCTCGATTTTTCCGTCCTCTGAAAATTTAACGCCGACGGAGATTATGCCCTCGAAGACCCGGTTTTGGGGGAGGTCGAACCTCTCCCGGTTGCCCATGCCGTTCATAAAGAGGACGAACTCGGCATCCTTCAGCTTGCCGTCCAAAAGGCCGGACCGCCTTATCTCCCTCAAGACCACAGGCAATGAATGGGTCTTGACGCAAACCATCACCAGATCAGGGGTGAACTCCGACCTGGCGAGCTCGTTGAGGTCGACAAAGCAGTGCCGGAACCGGATCAATCGAGGGCTTTCGCCTTCGGCGAGGGAGATTTGAAGGCCCCTCTCTCTTATCCTCTGGATGTGACCGGGCCTTCCCAGCAAGGCCACGTTCTCCATGACCGGGGCTTTCTTCTCCTTCTTCCCCGTCCTCTTCTCTTCCTCTCTCCTCTCACCCGCTTCAAGCTCGGAGAAGAGGTAGCCGAGGAATGAGCCTATCGCCCCCGCCCCGTAGATCAAGACCTCTGTCATGATATCGTGCCCGATCCTGAGAGGGTCAGCACTGTATACCCCGCCTCCAGGTATCTGGCCATGCTGGGGTGTCCCAAAAGCTCGTCGCAGATTGAAAGCCCCTGCTCCTCGGCGCTCCTGAGAGAGCCCATCTTGGAGGAGCAGGCCCTGCAGACCCAATCGATCAGACAGCCTCCTTCACCCTCTTGTAGAGGCTCCCGAAGGGCTTCTCGGGGTCTGAGAGCTCGACCACCAGCTTCGTCGCTGACCCCTCGATGATCAGCTTCAGGTCGTAGTTCTTCTCCTTCATATCCAGGGCGTCGATCAAGACCTGGGCAAAGCAGATCGGATCGCCGTTGAAGGCGAAGAGGGCCAGCTTCCCCTTGCGGCAGCCTTTTCCCATCACCACCTCAGAACACCTCGATATCCAGACTATCCTGCAACTGTTGCTGTTACTGCTAATGCTGCTACAACTTATGCTATCCCCAATTGCTGGTGCTTCTTCAGGATCTCGTCCGCCAGCCGGTCAAGGGCAAGATAATCCTCCTCGGTCGGAAGCCCTTTGGCCAGAACCGGCTCGATCAGCTCCACCTTCAAGAGAGGGATCGCGTCCTGGATCACTTTCACCGTTTTGCCGCCCCAGCCGTAGGAGCCGATGACGGAGGCGAACCTGGTCTTGGGCCGCAGGGCGTTGGCCAGGAAGGCGAGGTGAGCGGCGTTGGGGTGGGGCCCGGCGAGGACGGTGCAGGTCGCAAGGACCAGGGTGGCGGCGTCGACCAGGGCCTCCGCCATCTTCCCCACGTCCGAGGCGGCGATGTCGAACCTCTTCACCCCGATCCCCCGGACGATGAGCCCGTCGACCAGGTGGTCGACCATCAGCCTGGTGCTCCCGTGCATGGAGACGAAGGGGATCACCACCTCGTTTTTAACCTCGTCGGAAGCCCAGTCCCTATAGGCATCGACGATGAATGTGGGGTCGGAGTGGATGGGACCGTGGCTCGGGGCTATCATGGAGAGGTCCAGGGAATCGACGATCTCCAGGTTCTTCTGGATGATCTTCCGGAAGGGCATCATGATCTCGGCGTAGTATCTCTTGGCCGGCTCATAGATGATCCTTCGATCGGCGAAGAGATCGCTTGCAGCGTAATGGGACCCGAAGAAGTCGCAAGAGAAGAGGATCTTCTCCTCCCGGAGGTAGGTGACCATCGTCTCCGGCCAGTGGACCCAGGGGGTGTAGAAGAACTCCAGGGTCTCGCCTCCCAGGTCCAGGGTCGATCTGTCCTCCACGGTCGAAAACTTCTCCCCAGGGATCTTGAGGTGCTCCTCCAGGAGCTCTCTGCACCGGGGGGTGCAGACGACCTCGGCCTGGGGGAACCTCTCCAGGACCACGGGGATCGAGCCCGAATGGTCCTGCTCGGCGTGGTTTGCCACCAGATAGTCGAGGCGATCGATGCCCAGGGCATCCAGGTTATCCAGCAACGCCTCCCCAAAGGGCGGGTCTGCGGCATCGATGAGGGCCGTCTTCTCGCTGCCACAGACGACGTAGGCGTTGTAGCTGGTCCCGTCGGGGAGGGGTATGAGCTCGTCGAAGAGCCGCCGGTCCCAATCGATGACCCCGACGGAAAAGACATTCGGCCCGATCTCTCTATAAACACCCATCTCCCTCCCCCCTCACCCGACCTTCGAGAAAGAGTCCTTGGGGGCGCCGCATTCCGGACAGACCCAGTCGTCGGGAAGCTCTTCAAAGGGCGTACTGGGAGCGACGCCGGAGACCGGATCACCTTTTTCATGATCGTAGACGTACCCGCAGACATCACAGACGTATCTATCCATGCAACATCATCTCCAATCTATCTTTTCTCATCATTCATACTTAAGTATTTTCAAGATATATATAGAAATTAAATACGAGGAGGCTCGTTTCGGGCCGATGATCTCCCCGCCGTTGAGCCATCTCCCCGCTCTCGAGCCTATCTCCCGGCAGCGACCGACCCAGGGCCTATATCTATGATTCCCGCTTCCGGCGGCCTGATCCCCGCAGCTTCAAAGGCCTCCCAGGCCCGTCTGGTCACGTCCGTCTCGAAGGGGAACTCGTCCCTCAGGTCGTAGACGTAGGCCTTCGATCTCACCCTCCTATAGAAGGGATAATCCTTGAGCAGGATCGTTACCGGCCTCTTCTCCGAGATGTATACGTACCGGGAAGTCACCGTGGCCTCTCTCAAGATCGCCATCGCCCTGGAGGCGTCCGAGGCCGAGTCGATGAAGAGGTCGACCACCACCATCATCTCCCTGCTCCCAGCGTTGGCGTCGGCCAGGATCGAGATCAGGGCCTTCTGGTTTGAGACGGTGACCAGGCTGTCGTCGGGGGTGACGAGCCTGGTTGCCCGAATCCCTATGTCCCGGACCTCTCCGTAGTAGTCCTCGATCTCAACCATGTCGCCTACCTGGTAGGGCTTGTCCAGAATGATGACGATCCCTCCTACAACCTCGGCTACCCGATCCTTCAGGCCGAAGCCTATCGCCGCGCCGGCTATGCCCCAGAAGGCCACCAGCTGAACGGCCGAGAGCTGGAAGACCGACCCCGCTATATGGTATAATGCAAAGCCGTAGATGACGAACTTCGCGATCGGGATCGTCATCTTGATGGTGATCCGATGTTCGTAGACCCTCTCTGAAAGCGCCGTCAGCAGGAATACGGTGATCCGGGCGGCGACGTAGGCCAGGGCGAGAATCAGGAGAGCATTGATGATGGCGTAAGAATCGATCCCCAAGTCGGGAATATTCGAAGGGACGTTCGAAGGGACGTTCGAGGGGACGTTCGAGGAGACATTCGAGGAGACGTTCGAGGAGACGTTCGAGGAGACGTTCGAGGGAACATTCGAGGAACCAGATAGGTTGGAGAATGTCCCTGTGGTATTCTCGGCCATGCTTACCACACCAGCCTCGCCCTTCTGAGGTGCTCGAAGATGCTCTTGAGGGCCAGAGCCCTCACCGATATGACCTCTCCATCGATCGTGACCAGCCCCATCTCCTCCAGGAGGTTTGAGATATTCAGCGCCGAGATCCCGAGAGGCTCCAGAACCTCTGATAGATATTCCATCTCGACAGATCCCATGGAGAGGACGATGCAGAGGGCGAAGGACTCATCGCGGTGGAGATCGATGGAGGGGGGGTCCTTCAGGACATTTCTGACCTCCGGATAATCCAGGGCCTCCTTCCAGAGGAGCTCGGCGACGCCCGGGTTCCCGTCGGAGATGCTGGCGAGCCGGTCGAAGAAGATCTCCTCGGCCGACTTCTTCTCGGTTCTGTCCATGCGCGACCGGATCGATCGCGAGGAGATGGCAGGATAAGGGATCTCGAAGCTGTGTCCTGCGAGTGTCTTTTGGCGGCTGGCCCGGTTGAAGATCTTCAGCTCCTCTTCATCCAGCTCCACCTCCAGGAAGGTCAGTTCTTTCTCCTCGTAGCCGGAGAGGATCATCTTTCGGATCTCGCCTGCACTCATCCTGGATATGCGGATCTTCTGGGGGAAATGGCGTGATAATCCGATCACCTCGTCGAGGTACTTCCAGGAGACGCTATTCCAGGTGGTGATGAAGAGCCGGTCCGAGGCGAGGAGCATATTGAGAAAGCGGTCAATCGCCTCAAAGCCGCCGACCTTCCTCTGGTAGAGGCGGTGGGCCTCCTCGACCACGACTATCCTCCCTGGGGCCTCGTTTAGCGCCTTTAAATCTCGGAAGAGAGAGCGAGCGTTTATCCTCGCGCCCTCCTCACCGATCATCCCTTCAACCTCGTCCATCAGCTCGGTCTCGCCGCGGAACGGATCGGAGACAACCGCCAGGTTCGATCTATGCCCATCCCAGAAGTCGACTATGACCTTCTTGATGAGGCCGATCTCCTCTTCGAATC
>DAINAQ010000080.1:0-5460 GCA_036733325.1 Methanothrix sp. | reverse complement strand
TGTAGGGGACGAGCTGCCTCTGGCCCAGGGGAACGCCGCCGGCGTGGAGGTAGGGATTGTAGAAGGATATGCCACGCTTCCCCTCCAGCTTCTTGGCGGCCTCCATGAACTCCCTCTTACGGGCGTTCTGCTCGGGACCCAGCCTCTCATAGACCGTCTTTGTGCCGCTGAGGTCGAAGTCCTTTCCGAACTTCTTGTTCAACGCCTTTACGAACATCTTTTTAGTGTGAATCTTTCCCATCTTAAATCACCACCATTTACTCCGGCCTGAATCCCCACTTGCTTCTGCGCTCCCACATGTGGTGCAGGGTGACCAAGCCCTCGTCGAGGGTCCTCTTCTCAGCGGTGCAGGGGCCGCCGAAGGAGATGTTGTCGCACCTGAAGATGGTGGTCTTCGCCTTGGTCTCTGCCTCGCTCATGGGCTTTCCGGCATTGACCTTTCGGTCCAGGGGGATGCCCACCTGGTCCTTGACGTAATAGACGTTGCCGTCGGATCCGAGCTCAGTCCTGGCCAGCATGTCGAACATCATGCCATCTTCGTCGAGCCTCAGGGAGTGACCGTGGACAGTACAGCCTCTCATGGTGGCGAGGGCGGGGTCGGTCATCTCGGAGTCCATCTGGACCTTGGTGTACTGCTCGATATCTCTCTCTCTGGCCTCGATGATCTGTCGGCCGGACAGGGTTCCTGGGTCGCATCCTCTGCAGTTGATGGCTCCCCAGTAGCTCCTGAAGTAGGGGATGGCGGGAGCGTTGTACATGGAGTCAGCAAACTGGGAGTACCTGATCCTGTCTCCAGCGGCTGCGCCGGGGGTCGGCTTTACAAGCTGCCTTATGGGGCAGTCGGGCTCGCCCATCTCGGCCAGGGGCGGGTGGGTGCTGGGGTAGTCTGCGCCGGGCGCCCTGTGGCCCATTATGGTTACGACGTCGGCGTCTGAGATGTCTCTCAGCTTCTCCAGATCGCCAGACATGTGCTTGCGCCTGTTCTTGCCAACAGACGTAGTTCCGGGATAATATTGGGGTTTGTATGCCATATCCTTAACCTCCTTGTGAAAATGTTATGTGTCACCGCCTGTATCAGACAAAATGGCCAGATCACGTTCCCTCTTGGCCTTCGGATCGATCAGTCCAAGGATCCTCTTATCCTCCACCTCGCTCCCGTATTTGGCGTAATCCGAGACGGTGGGCTTGGTGCGGAATATCTTCTTCCTTCTGATGGTAAAGGAACAAGGCAGCATTCGCTCACATGCTGCTTTGACCTCTTCAATCCGACCCTCGCTATCCAGCTCCAGCCAGATCCTTCCCACCTTCACCCTCAGCTCCATGGCCGAATTCCCAATTTCCAGGAGCATATTCTCATGCTCCTCGATGGGGAGCCCTTTGCCCGGGCCGTAGGGCACTGCCTTCGGAAGGTTGGGACCTTGGATGGTGATACGCAGGACGCCTCCACACCGATAGATCTCGTCCAGGAGGGTCTGCGCTGTGTCCGGCTTTAGAAATCTCTGAGGGAAGATCTCTATCTGGACCGATTCCGTGTCTGATTTAGTGACCATGCATACTCAACCTATCTATACAGCCTCCGCAACTGCTACGATAGGCTCGCGGAACTCCTTGATCTCTCCGTAAACGGCTCCGACCAGTCCGGAAGTCATCTCTGGGGTGAACATCTGGGTTCCGGCGTCAAGAGCAACTGCCGCGGACACGCAGGGGATGGCGAATCCTCGAGAGTGCCTCGTCACGACGTGGTTGCCGTTGAAGACGCCAGGTCCGCCGCCGCCGTAGATGGAGTGGCTGAAGAAGGAGAAACCGACGGCGGTTCCCATGACCTTGCCCCAGTCGCAGCCGGGCAGAGCGGTCTCTTTCTCCATTACGTCGTTGAAGTAGAGCAGGGTTGAGGAGACAGCCTGAGCGCCTCGAAGAGCACCACAGTTGACCATGGTGGCTGCGAGAGTGCCCGCGGCACAGTATGCGTTCCACATGGGGACGTCGATTGCCTCATACATGACGAACCCGGAGGGGAGCTTCTCGCCGGCCTTGATGACCTTGTCCTCAAGGGCTCTCTCGACGACGCTGTGGACGACGGTTCCGATAGTTCCGGTCTTGCCGTTGGACTTGACCAGGTCGTAGACCATGTTGTTGGCGTTGAGGCCCTGGTAGGCGAGGCCGAGCATCTGGTACCTCTCGAAGATGCCTATGGCGTTGCCCATCTCGAAGTTTCCGATCTGCTCGTAGATGGAAGAGAGGGCTGCAGCGTTCATGGCGTTCCTCTTGGTGATGGCCGCGATGTGGTTTGCCATGATGTTCCTCAGAGCGAAGCCGAGACCTTCATCGTTCTGGGGGATGTTGAGAACAGAGGCTATGTTTCCGCCAGCCATGGGGACGGTCTGTGGGTACTGGCCCCAGACTGCGGCGTGAACCATGGGGGCTTCAAACATGCCAGCTTTGAACTGCGTTACGAGCGCCTCGACGGTGGCTGCGGCGGCGGCGGTCATGCCGACGACGAACTCAGAGGCCGCGTCGACCCTGGCCGTGGGGATCTGGACGAGGAGCTGCTTTCCTCCACCCAGGACCTGGACGTTGGTGTCGTCTCCAGCATCGACCTGGAGCAGCTTCTTGATGCTGGCGGCGAGGGCGTCGGCGTTGGCGGTGACGTCGTACTTGAGCTCGCGTCCCTTGATCTGCCTGCCCTGCCCTCCGACCTTTCCGGTCTTCAGAGCGTTCTCGATTCCTGCCAGGTTGACAGCAACGGTCCGCTTGGTCAGGTTGATCAGTTTCTTCATCGCTGCGTTCTTGAGTGGGCTGACGGCGCTCAGGTCAACGTCACTCTTTAAAAGAACGCCACGGTCGCTATAAAGGTCTATATTGTCAGACACGTTCTTTTTCCTCCTTTACCTTTTAGCAGGAAACTGAACGAACCAGAGCTGCCGGAGCGAACGGTATGATCAAGTTCCATTATCATCATACCCGGCAATGATACTCTCAACTACAGTCTCCCGCCTAACCCACCATAGTATTATCGCTACTTAAAGTTTTTGTGCGATAAATTTCATAACAATACATTTATTCGAATGTGTCAAAATATGGTCAATAATGTGAAAAACAGATAAAAATGTAACCTGAAAGACATTTTGCATAAAGTAGCGATAATATATCCCGATTTTGTTGCTTATATTCAGTTTTGAAACCATTTTTCGTGCATATAAAATTTGTAGACCCATCTTATTGTATTTTTTATGAGACGGGATACCAGGACAAATATTTGAATATGAGGGCTGGAAGATGGTGATTGTGTTACAATGGTCTGACAGCCTCCGACCGTTTGCACATAATACGTATTATCTGCATATAAACGGTCGCGAGGGCGCCGCGAGGAGGTTCAAGCCCCGGGTGAGAGAAGAATCGCGGGCCCAGAGGTGAAGGAAGATATCGTTATTGCGATCCTACAGCATTGATCACCGTTCTTTGCGATAATTACTTATATCATCTTCAGAACTGGCGGGATCGGATGCATCTTATCATTGCCGAAAAGCACAACGTGGCCAAGCGGATCGCCCAGATCCTCGCCGGCTCCAAGCCCAAGGTCAAGCGGGTTCACGGAATCGAGGCTTTTTATTTCGACGACAAGGTGGTCATGGGCCTGTCCGGCCATATCGTGGGGGTGGACTACCCGCCCGGGTATAACAACTGGCAGAAGGTGGACTATCGAGATCTGATCCACGCCTCGGTGGTGACCAAGCCCACCCAGGGGAAGATCGTCTCCGCCCTCCGCGACCTGGGAGAGGATGCAGACCGGATCACCATCGCCACCGACTACGATCGGGAAGGGGAGCTGATCGGGGTTGAAGCGCTGAGGATAGCCGAAGATGCAAATCCGAAGATCAAAGCCGACCGAGTGAGGTTCAGCGCCATCACCAAGGAGGAGATCCTGGAGGCCTTCGAATCTCCCGGCGTCGTCGACTTCGACCTGGCCTCCTCCGGGGAGGCGCGACAGGTTGTGGACCTGATCTGGGGCGCAGCCCTCACCAGGTTCATATCCATCACCTCCGGGAGGCTGGGGAAGGGGTTCCTCTCGGTGGGGAGGGTCCAGTCCCCTACTCTGGCCCTCATCGTCGACCGGGAGAAGGAGATCGAGGCCTTCAAGCCCCAGTCCTACTGGGAGATCAGCGCAACCCTCGAAAAGGAGCTCCGGGTCAAGCACGAGAGGGGCAGGTTCTGGGACGGCGACGAGGCGAGGGCGATCTTCGAGGCGCTCGGCGACGTGGCCACCGTGACCTCCATAAAGGAGAAGACCAGGACCGACCGGCCCCCGGCCCCCTTCGACACCACCGCCTTCATCAGCGCCGCGAGCGGCATCGGCTTTTCGGCAGCCAACGCCATGAGGATCGCCGAGTGGCTCTACACCAGCGGGTTCATAAGCTACCCCAGGACGGAGAACACCGTCTACCCGGCGACCCTTGACCTCCGGGCCATCGTATCCATCTTCAAGAAGGGGCCCTTCAGAGAGGACGCCGAGCGGGTGCTCAAGGGGCCCATGGTCCCCACCAGGGGGAAGAGGTTCTCGACCGACCATCCCCCTATATACCCCACCGCCTCGGCCACCAAGACGGAGATGAAGGCCGACCAGTGGAAGATCTACGAGCTGGTGGTGAGACGATTTCTGGCCACCCTCTCGCCCCCCTCCCGGTGGATGGTGATGAACGTTCAGCTGGACATCGACGGCCAGCCCTTCAAAGCCATGGGCGCCCGGCAGATCGAGGCCGGCTGGAGGGCCTGCTACCCCTACAGCAAGGCCGCAGAGCAGATCCTCCCCCCGCTCTCCGAGGGGGAGAAGCTTATGGTCCTCGAAAAGGAGATCGTGGACAAGGAGACCCAGCCCCCTTCGAGATACGGTCAGGGCAGGCTGGTGAAGCTGATGGACGAGCTGGGCCTGGGGACCAAGTCCACCAGGCACGAGATAATAAGCAAGCTCTACGCCCGAGCCTACGTCCAGGGAAACCCCATGAAGCCGACCAACACCGCCTATGCCGTCATCGAGGCTCTGGAGCGGCATTCGCCCACCATCACCAAGCCGGAGATGACCCGGACCCTGGAGGAGGACATGACCAAGATCGCCGAGGGCCGGATCGAAGAGGGGGCGGTGGTGGAGGAGTCGAGGTCGATGCTGGACTCCGTCTTCGACGACCTCCTCAGCCACCAGGAGGAGATAGGGACCACCCTCCGGGAGGGGCTGCGGACGGACAAGATCGTGGGCGCCTGCCCCAGCTGCGGCAAGGAGCTGATCATCAGGAGAGGTCGGCGTGGGAGCAGGTTCATAGGATGCGCTGGCTACCCCGATTGCACTTTCACCCTTCCCCTCCCCAAGTTCGGGATGATCGTCGTCACCGACAAGCTCTGCGAGGAGCACGGGATGCAGCACATCCGGATCATCAACAAGGGCAAGCGCCCCTGGGACCTGGGCTGCCC
>DAINAQ010000079.1:0-5486 GCA_036733325.1 Methanothrix sp. | reverse complement strand
AGAAGAGGAGCACCAGGGCGATCAACGCCGGCGCGGCGATGACCAAGAAAGTCGTTTCAAAGGGCAATCCGAACAAATAACCTTCCTCCGCCGAATGTCTTACATTGTTGCACATTCTTGTACATATGATGGGTGATACCATATGACACGCGCGATCTGATAACGCATTTCACCTGTGACGTGATAGCGTGTTGCATATATCACGTTTAAATTTAACGTCGATCAGAAATCCAGACTGCATCCCGGAAGGAGGGGGACTTTTATAAGAGATCTGGTCGTTCTACCCAATCGATGAACCAACAGGCCGGGATGGAGCTGTCCGAGGAGGGCAAGAGGCTTCTGGCGATCTGCAACTCCGCCGCGGAGGCGGTCTCCAGATCGATAAAGAAGATGGTGGGCGACCCCAACAGCGGCCGGGTGATGCAGATGGGAGCCGACGGCACCCCCACCAAGAGCATCGATGACCGGGCCGAAGGAGCGGTGATCGAGGTCCTGGAGAGGTCGGGGGTCGATTTTGCCATCCTCTCCGAGGAGATGGGAAGAAAGGAGATCGGGAAGAACCCCATCTACTTCCTCCACCTGGACCCCCTGGACGGCACCTTCAACGCCATCTGCGGCATCCCCTTCTACTCGGTATCGATCTACATCAGCGGTGCCTCCAGCTCCTTCGGCTACGTCTTCGACCTCGCCCACGCCGTCAAGTTCTTCGCAGAGCGGGGCCGGGGGGCCTGGACCGAGGTTGATGGCCATCGATCCCGGATCTCCGTATCCGGGACCCCCACCCTGCAGACCTTCAGCGTCTCTGCCTACACCAAGAGGCCCAACGCGGAGAGGATAGTCGGCCTCGGCAACACCGTCCGTCGGATCAGGACCCTGGGGTCCACATCCCTGGAGCTCTGCTTCGTCGCCTCGGGAAAGCTCGACGCCTTCGTCGACCTCCGGGGAGGTCTCCGCCTGGTGGACGTCGCCGCCGGAAGTCTCATCGTGGAGGAGGCGGGCGGGGTGGTCACCGATGACCGGGGCGAAAGGATCCACTTCAACGGAGACATGTGGCAGAAGTCCGAGTTTCTGGCCTCAAACGGCCAATTTCATCGGGAGATCCTCGACCTCATCGGGGGTGGCCGAATTTAGGATGGGCTTCGTCTGCCGGGGGGACCCCGAGTCCGTCAAGATGGTCGACGACCTCATCAAGAGGTTCCGGTCCAGGGCGGATATCGTGGTCGAGCCCGAGACCGCGAGGAAGCTGGGCTTCCCCGAGACCAAAATCGAGGAGATGGACGTCGAGTTCATCGTCTCTGTGGGCGGAGACGGGACCATCCTCAGGACCATCCGGAAGATGGAAGACCCCAAGCCGATCCTGGGGATCAACATGGGGACCCTGGGCTTCCTCGTGGACGTGGAGCCCAAGGACGCGGTGAGAACTCTGGAGCGGGTCCTCTTCGGCTTTGAGGTGATGGAGCGTAGCCGCCTCCAGACCCTCCTCAACGGCAAACCTCTCCCTCCGGCCACCAACGAGATCGCCCTGCTCTCGGCGAGCCCCGCCAAGATGCTGGAGTTTGAGATCACCGTGGACGACTCGCTTCTGGAGAGCCTCCGGGCCGACGGCCTCCTCTTCGCCACCTCCACCGGCTCCACCGCCTACGCCATGTCCGCCGGAGGCCCCATCGTAGATCCCCGGGTCGACGCCATCGTCCTGGTCCCCATGGCCCCCTTCAAGCTCTCCGCCCGACCCTGGGTCCTCCCCGCTGAATCGAGCATAAGGGTCGATCTGGAGCTCCCGGAGAAGGAGGCTCTGGTGGTCATCGACGGCCACAACGTCGCCACCATCTCCAAAAGAGATCACCTCACCATCAGCAGGGCCGAAAAGCCCGCCCGGTTCGTCAAGGCCCGGGAGGGCGGCTTCTACGAGAAGGTCAAGAGCAAGCTGGCCTGACCGGAAGACAGGTCAGAGACTCCAGATGAAGCCTCAATGAAGCCTCAATGAAGGTCAGGGAGTTGGTCCCAGCCGGCTGTCTCTGGCCGGGATTTCGTCTGCAGAGGTTCATCTCCTGCGGGTTGGATGGATGAGATAAGTCCCTTGAAGAAGGAATGTACGAAGATGATCTGCGGAAGATGCGGCTCATGCTGCACCAATCTGGACGTGATGATTATAAATCCGAGGTCCATAAGGCCGGACGGGACCGTCGACCAGCTGGACCCCGACTCCATGATCTCCAAGCCCGCGGGCATCAGGTGCCCCCACCTCGCCCATCTCGGAGACCTCGCCGTCTGCACCATCCACGATCTGCCCTGCTACAGGGGGACACCCTGCGATCGCTTCGACCAGATGGGGCCTGAAGACGGCGTTTGCCTCTTCAGCGGCTACCTCAGAAGCCTCGGCCCGGCTTGAACCTGACCGATCAGGCCCGATTGCAGCAACAATCACCGACAAGCATAATCACAGCGACGATCACTTTAAGTCTCATCACAGCAACAATTATCTTCAAATCATCATCAACATTCAGGTTTCTGGGGATAAAAATCTCTCCGATCCTCTTCAGGGGCGCTATCTCTCAGCTTCAGGCTCTTCTCACCGATTCGTTTTTTAGATAAGATGGAGAAATTATAAATGTATTAGCGATCCAATGAATATCATGGAGGTGAAATAGATGACTGAGTTTTTGGGACTGGTAGAAGAGGGCAGGTTCAGGATACTGGAGCCGAAGGAGCACTGCTGCACCGTGAGCATGACCAAGCTGATCAAGCCGAGCCTTCAGGACGAGGAGGCCATCGAGAAGCACAAGATCGACCTCTCCGAGGATGAGGGGATGGCGATCATGGTTGAAGGAAGCCTGGCCAGAGAGGAGCTGTGGATATATGAGGCCAAGGTGATCGACAGGGCGGGTCCCATCCTCTCGGCTGTGGTCGGGAAGATCTTCGGCTGATTCTGGGGAATCTTGGCCGAGTCCGAGGATCTGAGCCGCGACCTCTGACCTGATCGAGGTCGATGAGGACCAAGCCGATGTCCTGCTTCCAGAAGGAGGCGGTATCGGTTCTTCTTTTTTATTTCGATTAGAATAGAAGTATCGCCATCAGACCCACCGCGATCATGGGTACGAATATCAGGGCCACTCTGGACCCGAAATTCGTCGAACCCAGGATGAAGGTTATCAGAAGCTTGACCAGAGTATTGGTCACCGCGGCGAGGGTTATCGCCGCCACCGCCACCCCCTCCTCCAGCTGGAAGTTCTCGGCCAGGGTGGCTAAAGAGAGGGTTATGGCGTCCACGTCCGCAAGGCCCGCCACCAGGCTCGCGGCATAGGTTCCGGCTTCGCCGAAGCGGATGCTGGCGACCTTTGAGACCAGGAGGACGAAGGCGAAGAAGGCTCCGAACTTGAGGGCCGGAGATAGTCTGAAGGGGTCGGTGAGGTTGACGCTGGTTTCGATCGGCTCCCTCTTTCTATAGAGGATCAAGGCCATGACCACCCCGACGATGGTCATGCTGACCATGGGCAGGATGAGGGGGAGGAAGAGCTGCCTGTTCACCACAAATACCTCCAGGAGGATCCGGGGGAACATGGTGCAGCTGGCGATGGTGGTGGCGAAGACCGCCGAGGGGATCACATCTTTGTTGAGCCTGGCCTCCGCCGCCATGGTGGTGGCGACGGCGGTGCTGGAGACCAGCCCCCCCAGGGCTCCGGTGATGGTGAGCCCCTTCTCGGTCCCGAAGATCCTGATCATCACGTAGCCTACGTAGCCTATCAGGCTGACCAGGACCACCATCAGCCAGATGTTCCGGGGGTTGAGAACTCCGTAAGGGTCCAGGGTGGAGTTGGGCAGGAGGGGGAGGATGATGAGGGCGACCGTCCCCATCTTCAGGGTGTCGAGGAGCTCCTCCTCCCTGATGATCTCCACGTACCGATGGGCGGTCTTCTTTACCGCCAGGATCACCGTCTCCAGGATGGCCAGGGCTATGGCCAGCATGACCGTGTTGGGAGAATGGCAGAGGGCTCCCAGAATGAAGGCGATGACCGCCGCCACCTCACTGGTGAAGTCCAGCCTCCCCAGGTTGGTGGCGCTGGCGGCGTACCCCACCGCCACCATCAGGGCGAAGCTGGCGAAGGCCGCCACCATGAACGTCCTTCCAAACTCTGCCGCCAGGTGGGCGGAGAGGGTGCCCAGAAGCGTGATCAGTATGAAGGTCCGAAGCCCCGCCACCCCTCTCTTCTTCTTCTCCAGGAGGTCGCGCTCCCTCTCTGTTCCGATGAGGGCCCCGATGAGAATGGAGATGAGGAAGGGGTAGAGGTCGCTGAAGGCCATAGCCTCCAGGCTCAGATAGCCGTAATCCATTACTCTATTCAAGCCCTCCCTGGGCTAATAATATTTCCGTAGATCCGGATGAAGATCGACGAATCCATCCGGCCTCCCAGAATAATTTTCATTCTTCAGTCCTCTCCCCACCTTCTCTTCTCCGCCTTCTCTTCTCCTCCTGGGAGCTTCGACTTCAGCGTCAGGTTATTGATCCATCGAAGACCAGGACGAATTCGATGCCAGCAAAGAGAGCCGACCAGGATATCGGAAGTAGAACCGGGGATAGGGAACGGGTCAGAGAATGTATAGATCTGCTGGAGGGGGTCTACGGCCTACCCAAGAGGCGAGGGCTGGGTCCGGTCGACCAACTCGTCCAGACCATCTTATCCCAGAACACCACTTCGCCGAACACCCACCGGGCCTTCGAGAACCTCAAGAGGAGATTCCCCGACTACCAGGCTCTCCTGGACGCTCCCGACCAGGAGGTCTCCCCTCTGATCCGCTGTGGAGGGCTGGCCAACATCAAGACCCGGAGGATCAAGGAAACCCTGGAGAAGATCAGGGAGATCGGTGATGAGCGGGAGATTGGTGAAGGGAGGGTGAGCGGTGAAGAGAGGGAGACCGGCGAAGAGAGGGTAAGCGGCGAAGAGAGGGTAAGCGGCGAAGAGATGGGGATGAAGGGCGGGATTGAGAGGGCTCGGAAGGCCGGGTTCATCAACCTGGATTTTCTCAAGGGCATGGACCCTGAGGAGGCGCGCGATCTCCTCGTCTCCCTGCCGGGGGTGGGCCCGAAGACCGCAGCCGTGGTCCTCCTCTTCTCCTTCAACATGCCCTTCCTCCCTGTGGACACCCACGTCAACAGGCTTTCCCGGAGGCTCGGCCTGGTTCCGGAAGGGGCGAGCATAGATGAGGCGGAGAGGATTCTGGAGAAGATCACCCCGAGGGACAAGTACTGCTCGTTTCACGTCAACCTCATCAGGCACGGTCGGGCCATCTGCAGGGCCAGATCCCCCTCCTGCAAGGAGTGCGTCATGAGGGAGATATGCCCCAGCAGAGATCTTGTGGGGCAAAAGGGTTAAATGGTAGAACGCCAACAAGGGGCCACTCAGTAGCGCTCCGGTAGTGTAGCTCGGCCAATCATGCAGGACTCTCACTCCTGCGACTGGGGTTCAAATCCCCACCGGAGCATCCTTTTA
>DAINAQ010000078.1:0-5548 GCA_036733325.1 Methanothrix sp. | reverse complement strand
CGGAGAAGTTGATCAGGTTACCGATGAGGGTTCTCCCGAACTCGCCATTGTAGAATACATCCACCTTCATGATCTTGCTCCCGGGCGGGCCTGACCAGGCAAACCCGGTCCCCAGGTGTCACACCGCCCATGGTATACTTGATATACTAAGGTATATAGGCGGGAAGGTTTCTCTCTGGATACCATGCAGGAAGGCTGCACCGTCAACAGGACGGTGAGGTACATAGCCCGGAAGTGGACCCTCCTCATCCTCCTGGAGCTTTACAAGGGGCAGGGTCATGCAAGGCGCTTTTCTGAGCTGAAGAGCTGCCTTGACGGGATCACGCCGAAGGTCCTGTCGGCGCGGCTCAAGGAGCTGGAGAAGGAGGGGCTCGTGAAGAGGAGCTTCGACGGCCGGTCCTTCCCCGCAAAGGCGGAGTACTCCCTGACCGAGAGCGGCCTTGAGATCGTGAAGATCGTCAAGGATATGAAGCGCTGGGCGCTTAAGTGGAAGATCACCAACATCGAATGCAGCTGTCAGGACTGCTCCGAGTGCGTGCTGTGAGGCGGTGAGGACCGAGTCAGGAGGACGAATTCCCCGAATCTCCTGAAGCGGAGAAGATCCTCATACGGGTCCGCCCACCCTAAGCTCTCTTCTGACGAAAACGATCGGGCAGGATCTCCTCCAATGCCGTCTTTCTGGCGGGATGGATTTTATAGAAAAGCAGGCAGAAGACCCCTCCCTTTTAAGGGAGGGGATGAATGCCGTCCAATAACCTCAGCCCTTATGTGACAATCTATATATAGCCACAACCACATAAAGATAGAAACGATGATCAAAGCCTACAAGTTCCGCATATACCCGACTAAATCCCAAAAGCGAAAGCTGGAGGACACGTTAGAACTGTGTAGGCAGGTCTATAACAGAACCTTAGCATACCGAAAAGACGCTTGGGAAAAAGATGGCAAATCGGTTTCTAAATATGAGACCCATCAGCTCCTCCCCGATTGGAAACGGGATCGGTCAGAACTCAAAGAGGTGTTCTCGCAAGTTCTACAGGAATGCCAGCAACGTGTAGACCTGGCATTTCAGTACTTCTTCAGACGGGTTAAGAACGGTGAGAATCCCGGCTATCCCAGGTTCAAGGGGAAAGGCCGATACGACAGCTTCACCTATCCTCAGATGGGATTTAAGCTCAAATCAGGCAAGCTATACCTCTCCAAGATAGGCGATGTCAAGATCAAGCTTCACCGAGCGATCGAAGGCAAGATCAAGCGGTGTACCGTCCATCGATACCCGACAGGAAAATGGTTCATATGTCTGACCGTCGAACTCCCCGATCCGGATGTGCCCTTCAATGACGGATCGGTTGTGGGAGTGGATGTCGGTCTCTCCAGTTTCATCACCATGTCCACCGGGGAAAAGATCGATAACCCCCGATTCTTCAGATCTGAAGAGCGAGCTTTGGCTAAAGCGCAAAGGCGGCTATCGAAATGTGCTAACGATACTCCTGAGAGAAGGAAGGCGCTTAAGGCGGTCCACCGAGTCCATGAACGTATCGCGAACAAGCGGTCGGATTTTGCTCACCAACTCAGCAAAACTCTGATTGATAGATTTGGAATAATAGCCTTCGAAGATTTAAACATCAAAAATATGCTTCAAAACCACCATCTGGCTAAGAGCATCTCAGATGCAGCCTGGAGGATGCTAGTAACAACCACCCAAAACAAAGCGGTAGAAGCTGGTTCTGTGGTGGTGCTGGTAGATCCCAGGAACACAAGTCAGATGTGCTCTAGGTGTGGTCTTAAGGTGCCTAAGTCGCTCTCTGATCGGGTCCATGAATGTCCTCAGTGCGGGCTTGTCATGGACCGAGACGAGAACGCGGCGATCAACATTCTGAGATTGGGGCTGCAATCTCTTCGTATCGAATCGATGGAAGCCTTACCCCTTCAGGAGTAGGGAGCAGTCACGGATATGCCTTTCTCAGTGAAGCAAAATTTCCGCCAGGAAGCTCTGGTTTCAAAGTTAAGACGCTCCGGTCCAAAGGGAAGACGTTATTAGTGTCCACATCATTTAAGTCAAGAACGAAGGGCATCTCAGACGATATGGCCCAAGGAGGCGGTCCGATGTTACAGATTGAAGATCTCTGGGTGAGCATAGGGGATAAGCAGGTCCTCAAGGGGGTGAACATGAGCGTGGGGGAAGGGGAGACCCACGCCCTCTTCGGCCCCAATGGCTGCGGGAAGACCACGCTGCTCAGCACCATAGCGGGGATCCCCCGGTACGTGGTGGACAGGGGGACGATCAGGTTCAAGGGGGTGGACATCACCCGAATGTCCATGCACGAGAGGGCCCAGCTCGGGATCGGCATAGCCTTCCAGCACCCGCCCGCCATAAGGGGCCTGAAGGTGAAAGATATGATCAAGCTCTGTAACCCCCAGGCGAACGTGGAGAAGATCCTGGCGGACCTGGACTTCACCGAGTTCGCCGACCGGGAGGTGAACAGGGGCTTCTCCGGCGGTGAGGTGAAGAGGTCGGAGATGGTCCAGCTCCTGGCCCAGGAGCCGGACTTAGTCATGCTCGACGAGCCCGACTCTGGGGTGGACCTGGAGAACATCAAGGTCATCGGGAGGGCGATCAACACCCTCACCCAGAAGGACAAGAAGCCGAGCGCTCGGACCAAGTCCGGGGTGATCATCACCCACTTTGGCCACATCCTCGACTACATGTCCACGGACAAGGCCCACGTGATGATCGCGGGGACGATCGTCTGCTCGGGAGGCCCGAAGGAGATTTTGGAGCAGATCAAGGCCAACGGATACGAGGGGTGCGCAGCATGTCTATGTCCCGTCTAGAGGAGAAGGCGAAGAAGGCTGCAGACAAGAAGGCAGCCCTGGGGACGGATATCGATATCGAGAGCTATGAATCCGAGTCTGAGGATTTCGGGGAGATCGAGGCCCTGGAGATGCTCCCCCAGGACGTCCAGACCGCAGCCCTCAGCGCCGGGGTCAGCCTCTCCGGCGAAGCGGCGGGCGACTACTTCCAGGTGGACCAGTCTCCTGTGCATCGGGGCTCCTCCATGGAGGGGATCGAGGTCATGGACATCGCCTCCGCCCTCAAGGAGCACAGCTACCTTGAGGATTACTTCTGGAAGCTTGTCCCCATTGACACAGACAAGTACACCGCCGACGTGGGTATGCACCCCCCGGCAGGCTACTTCATCCGGGCACGGCCCGGCACCAAGACCGTCTTCCCGCTCAAAACCTGCCTCTTCATGGGGGGCAAGAACAAGCGGCAGAGGGTCCACAACCTGGTCATCGCCGAGGAGGGGTCCGAGCTTCACATCATCACCGGCTGCACCACTCCCTCCCACGCTGGTCGGGGGCTCCACCTGGGGGTCTCCGAGGTCTACGTCAAGAAAGGGGCTCACGTAACCTTCACCATGGTACACAACTGGGGTGAAGAGGTGGAGGTAAGGCCCCGGGGTGCAAGCCTGGTGGAGGCGGGAGGTTCCATCTCCGAGAACTACATCACCCTCACCCCGGTCAAGAGCCTCCAGGCCTTCCCCACCGCGACCCTCGCCGGCGAGGGGGCGATCGCCACCTTCAACACCATCATGTACGCTCGTAGGGGCAATATCGATATCGGAAACCAGACCATCCTCGCCGCCCCCTACACCAGCGCCGAATCGATATCAAGGGTCGTATCCACCGGCGGCGAGATCATCAACCGGGGCCGGATGGTGGGCAAAGTCCCCGACATACGAGCCCACGTCGAGTGCGTCGGCCTCATCCTCACCGAGAAGGGGAGGATCTACTCCATCCCCGAGCTGGACGGCTGGTGCGGAGGCCTGGACATGTCCCACGAGGCCGCCGTGGGCAAGATCTCCCAGGTGGAGCTGGAGTACCTGATGGCCCGGGGCTTATCCACCGATGAGGCTACGAGCGTCATCGTGAGGGGCTTCCTCGACGTCGAGATCAAGGGGCTACCTCCGGCTCTTAAAGAGGAGATCCAGAAGATCACCAAGCTCGAGGAGATTCACGGGGGCTCCTGAGGCGCGGGCTCAGGGCCGTCGGCTTTTCGTGAGATCTTCGAGGCCTCGGGAGAAGGGACAGCGATCATGGCCCAGGGAGAGCTGGGAGGCGATCTCTACGGGGAGGTCGTCCCGGTTCGTTTCGGTGACCACGAAGAGCCGGAACTCCTCCCGGATCCTCTCCGCCAGGGGGTGGCCGGACTTGAGATGGACGACCGCGAGGATCGGCTTTTCGGACTTCAGGGCCGCCTCCACCGCCTCGACGAAACCATCGGAGAATAGCTCCATCGGACCCACTTCGTCGATAACCACCAGATCCGCCTCCCGGACCGCCCGATCGATCGCTTTCGCCCCGACCTCTTCGAGGTAGGTGAGGTTGACCCGGTACCTCCCCAGCATCGGTCCTTCCCCTGGTCCCTCCCCTGGACCTTCCTCCTCGGCCGAGGCCAGGGTTCCCACCTGGCCGGTCAAAAGGTCCAGCAGCTCGAAGCCGACTCTTCTGCCGCCAGCGCGGACCTCCCGGGTCAGGACCCCGCCCGCCCGGCAGCCGAGCCGGTCGAGGACCCTCCTCACCAGGGTGGATTTTCCTGCGCCTGGGAAACCGGTTACGGCAACTCTTTTGGACATATCTCTGACCTCACCCGCTCTACGAACCTGCTGAGGCTCTCCACGTCCTTGATCTCCCGGCGGACCATTCGCTTCAGCCGATCTCTGGTATCCAGGTCGACCCTGGCGCCGGCGGACCGGAGGTGGAGGGCCATCTTTCCTGCCAACTCCTCCCCCGCCCGGTCCCAGTCGGTGAGGACGACGACATATCCGAACTTTTGAGCCGCCTCCTCGGCCACCTCCAGGGCGGGCCTCCGGGCGGCCCGGACGATGGCCCCATCGATCCCCAGGTCCCGGAGGGATCGCTCGTCCCTCTCCCCCTCGACGATGATCGCCGCCCCCTCCTCCGAGGCCTCGACCAGCTCTGCCACCAGCTCCTCCAGGGATTGGGGGTCGAGGCTTGGCCTTCTCGGCCTGGGTCCGCGGCCGCCTTTAGCCCTCCCGCTCATGGGATCGAGATCTCCTCCCCGGCCAGCCTCCTCTCGGCCTCGTCCGCATCGACCCCCAGGACAAAGACCAACTTTCGAGAACTCTTCTGGCCGGCTGCAACCTGGACCCGATCGGCGCTGATCTCGAAGAGATCGGCAAGGGCCCGTTCCAGCTCTCGATTGGCCTTGCCTTTCGTCGGCCTCTCTGTGAGCTTCGCCTCCAGAGCCTTTCGCCAGGGGTTGAAGCCGGAGGGTACGAGGAGGCTCGTCGACCCGGGGGCCACCTCAAACCTGATGAGGACCCCCCGGGGATGGGGATCGATGGCCTCCCGGATCCGGTGGGGTCCGATCATAAGGAGAAAGAGGCATCCGGAGCGACTTAAAGCTTGCTGCCGGGCGGAGATAAACGACAAGCTCTCCAACCACCGACCCAAAAATCGCAGCTGGGGGCAATATTAAAATAACCTTGAGACCATTGCCACCAAGGTTTTCATGCAGATT
>DAINAQ010000077.1:0-5550 GCA_036733325.1 Methanothrix sp. | reverse complement strand
TCCGGCATCTCCGGCCTCATCCACCGGCTGAAGGGGATCCTCGCGAAGATCAGGCTGACCAAGAAGAGCCCTTCGGAATCGGTGGCGGAAGGCTACGGACCGGAGACAACCTCCGGAAGAGAGGCCGCGCCGAGCCCGGCCGCCTCGACCTCGGCCAGCCTTCCGGGAACGCCGACGGGGTCGACGGGGTACGGGATCGGAGAAGGGGGCGGCACCAACGCCACCCCCCTCGCCGCCGACGGTGCCCACCCGATAGGTGCGGGATACGCCCTTCCCGCGGATGGGGCACGACCTGAAGCCTATGCCGGCGATATCAGTCCCGGAACCGGGGAGTACTCTTACTCGGCTGAAGGGCCGTCCACCTCATATCTGGGGGGCGTAGAGACCTCTCCCGAGTCCTCCCAAGGGGCCTATGTTGCCAGCAACCCGGCCTCTGCCTATCTGTCCTCTCCCTGGACCGCTCCCGGAACCGCGGGATACGCCTCATCCAACAGCGGCCCCTTCTCAGCCCTCACATCCTCCGGGGAGTCACCACCCATTGCCGGGACCGGCAACTCCGCCATCTATGAGAGCTCCGACCTCAGGTCCGCCTCCGAGGCCTCGCCTACAGTGGCCGAATCGAATGCATCCGAATATTCAAGCCGCCACGTCCGCTCCGAGGTCTCGCCGGGTTACGCCGAGGCATCGGATCCCGCCGGCAGCCTGAGCCTGGAGAGCCCGTCCCGGTCCACGTCACCCGCCAGCAACATCAAGCTGGTCATAGGCGACACCAGCTCTATCGAGATCGATCGCCCGCCGAAGATCATCGATGTAGGAGCGTTCCCGCCGGAGCCGACCGCCGGAGAGCCGGTGATCCTGGCGGTACACGCCTCCGACGATATCGGAATCATCTCCGCAGAGATGCTCTGGGACACCCCCACCACCGCTATCAGCAGGCTTGATCTGGCCGACGTCACCGAGATCAACACCCAGAGCATGGAGCTCGGGGAGGGAGATGACAGGGAAGGGTACTGGAGCTACGAGATTCCCGGCCAGGCTGCGGGGACCTACATGGCGGTCTTCATCAAGGTGAGCGACGGGGAGAGGTGGGCCGAGGACGGGCCTTACATTCTGTTCTGGTCGGAGTCGGCTCCCGGAATAGAGCCGGAGCAAGAAGCAGCCGCGACCGAGGTCGTCGAGCCGTCCGGAGACGGCGGAAGCAGGGAGACCGCCGAGACGAGGAAGGAGGGAATGCTCTTCGTCGAGTCCACCACCGTCGTGGGCAGGGGCGACGTCTCCATTAAGAGCGAAGTCCGGGAGGACAGCGCCCGGTACAAGGAGGAGCTGGACGGTTTCGGATCCATCGAGTTGCAGTCGGAGAAGACCATAAACAAAGGAAATCCCGTCGTCAACATCACCGACTCCAGGGTTCTCGTATTCGACCAGGGCTACCTCAAAGGTTTCAAGATCATGCAGTCTCCGTGCTTCAACGGCGGCATGGGCGCCAGCGTCACCGAAAGGTTCAACGCCACCACCCTCGAAAAGAGCGAGACGGGGACGATCTCCACAGTCAGACACTCTCAGAACACCCTCCTCTTCAACAGCCAGCAGGCCTTCGAGGGGATATGGGGGACCAGAACCGAGTACTCGAACTTCAATAAGAAGATAAAGGCCGACCAGACCCTCAACGGGACCTTCGAGACCCAGAAGAAGATAACCTTTGAGGACTAGGAAGCTGCCGAGAGGGCGGGGAGACTTTGAGGAACAGGCGACTGTGGGGGATCGGAGAGAACCGATGGCCCAACAGCCGACGATCCCGAAAAATACGAATACGATGACCGTGGGGAACTAGGACCTTCCGGCCCTGATGGCTCCCTTCCAGATCTCGTCGGCCCTGTCCACCACGGCCACAATCTGGTCGTGGATCTCCAGCCGGTGTTTGATGTCTCCGGCCTTGAGGGCGGAGTCCACCGAGAGCCTCATCCTCTCCCTGCTCTCGTCCCGCAGCTCCTCCGACTCCTGCCAGATCTGCTCGGCAGCCGACGGGTCTTCCGAGCGGAGGTCGATTGACCGGATCTTGAGATCATCGGACCGCCTTTGAAGCTCAGCCGCCTCCTTCTTCAGCCGTTCTGATTCTCGCTGGAGCCTGGCCATATCCTCCTCCATCTCCTCGAAGCTCTTCTCTACAAACTCCTCATCGATGCCGAACACGGATCAAACCTCCTGCATCATCCCCATAAAGACCTGGTGGAACCTGGCGTCCTTCGTCAGCTCGGGGTGGAAGGCGAGGCCCAAAAGGTTCTTCTCCTTCACCGCCACCGCCAGGTCCTCGATCCGGGCCAGGACCTCGACCTCCTTCTGCCAGCCGACGATGGCCGGAGCCCTGATGAAGACCGCCCGGTAGGGCGAGTCGAACCCCTTCACCTCCAGGTCCGCTTCGAAGGACTCCCTCTGGGATCCAAAGGCGTTCCTTGCGACCCTCACCTCCAGAAGGCCCAGGGGTCGAAACCTCGTCTCCTCGACGATCTCCTTTGAAATGATGATCAGCCCCGCACAGGTGGCCATGATGGGGATGCCGGACCGGGAAGCGGCCACGATCTCGTCCCCGACGCCGGTCCTGGCCAGATGCCGGCTTATGGTGGTGCTCTCCCCGCCGGGGAGGATTATCCCGTCGCAGTGGGGGACGATCCCTTTTTTTCGGACCTCCACCACCGACCCCTCATCTCCGAGGGCCCGCTCCATCGCCCGGACGTGCTCGGAGACGTCGCCCTGGAAGGCTACCACGCCTATCCTCGATCTACCAACCCCTGGTCTGAAGGATCTCGCTCTGGCTGAGGGTCCCTGCATCGATCCCCTTCATGGGGTCACCAAGGCCCGTGGATATCTCGACCAGCTTATCGGGGTCGTCGTAGTTGTTCACCGCCTCCACGATCGCGGAGGCCATGAGCTCGGGGTTCTGGGACTTGAATATCCCCGAACCGACGAAGACGCCGTCCGCCCCCATCTGCATCATCAGCGAAGCGTCGGCGGGGGTGGCGATCCCCCCGGCGGCGAAGTTCACCACGGGGAGCCTCTGCATATCCCTGCATTCCACAAGCAGCTCGAGGTCCGCCTCGATCTCCCTGGCGAGCTTCAAGAGCTCCTCGTCGGCCATCCCCTTGAGGCTCCTGATGGCGCCGCCGATCAGCCTCATGTGGCGGACCGCCTCCCGGACGTCCCCGGTCCCGGCCTCGCCCTTGGTCCTGATCATCGCCGCGCCCTCCTTGATCCTTCTCAGCGCCTCGCCCAGGTTCCTCGCTCCGCAGACGAAGGGGACGGTGAACCTGGTCTTATCGACGTGGAACTCGTCGGCGGGGGTCAGAACCTCCGACTCGTCGATCATATCGACCCCGATCGCCTCCAGGATCTGAGCCTCCGCGAAGTGGCCGATCCTCACCTTGGCCATCACCGGTATGGTCACCGAGTCGATGATCTCCATGATGATCTTGGGGTCGGCCATCCTGGCCACCCCGCCCATCCTCCTTATGTCGGCCGGCACCGCCTGCAGGGCCATCACCGCCACGGCCCCGGCCTCCTCTGCGATCACGGCTTGCTCAGAGGTCGTGACGTCCATGATTACGCCCCCCTTTTGCATCTTGGCAAAGCCGCGTTTGAGCAGCTCTGTGCCGAAACGAAGTTCTTCAAGTTGCATGATTGTCAGTTGCCCCGGTATTTTATAAGCCGCTTACAAGTGAGGGCCGAATAAATAAACTTTGCTCCCATACCCTCAAACGCTGCAGACAAAACGGCATCGGAAAAGGTTGTGGACGGGCCACGGATCCCGCGAGCGGCGAGTCATGGCGTCCACCTGGAGGCCTATTCCCTGTAGATCTCGTACATGTAGACGTCCTTGTCCCCCTTCTGATCGTCGATCCATACGATCTTGTCGCTTCCGGTCCTCGGCTCGATCTGGTTGCCGGGGCCGGTGAAGATCTCCATCTCCGTCCCCGTGGAGATGTCCATCGCCCTGATGTCCCAGTCGCCGTTCCGATCGTCCTGCCAGACCAGAATCCCATTCTTGAGATGGGGATTCGTCTGGTCCGAGGGATCGGAGGTCAGCTGACTGACCTGACCCGTCGCCAGATCGGCGGAGTAGAGGTCCCAGTTCCCGTTCCTGTCGTCCTGCCAGACCACGGTGGCCCCATCGGTGGTGGGATCGCTCTGGTTGCCGGGGCCGGAGTAGAGCGGCGTCCGGGTCTGGCCGGACCAGATGTAGATGTCCCAGTCGCCCTTCTGGTTGTCCTGGTAGACCACCACCGATCCGCCGGCGTCGGGGTTCATCTGATCGGCCCTGGGCGGGATCGCCTCTCTGGCCTCGGTGTTGTAGAGGGGCTTCTTCTGGACGTCCCATCCGAAGGAAGCTATGGGCAGGTCTGCCCAGGCCAGGATCTCCTCGCTGATGGAGGGCCTGGTGGGGACGGATATCCCCCTCTGCAGCTGGGTCCTGTTGACGCTGGGTATGTCCAGGGCCCTGATGGCCCAGGAGTCGAACTCCTGCTCCAGGTACATCCAGACCACGACGTCGTTGTTTATGTCGGGGTACATGTCGAGGTCCAGGCCCGCGGCGAGGGGCCACTCCACGTTCTCCACCAGGTTGTAGAGGTAGATGTCGGGGTTCTGAGTCCGGTTGTCCATCCAGACCACCCAGTTTCCGCTGACGGCGGCACTGGTCTGGTCTCCCGATGCCTGACATATGACGCTGGTCTGGTCGGACCCCAGGTTCACATACCCGAACCTTGCGCTGGGAGAGATCAGCCAGGCGAGCCTGGTATCAAAGTCGAATTCCACATCTCCCGAGCTTCGGGCCTCCTCCTTGTCCTTCCAGGTGTTGGGGTCGAAGCTGTGGATCGACCAGCCGTCCTCGGTCGCCTCCTCGTAGGCGATCCGCTTTCCGTGGACTTTGGGCTTGTGCTGGCCGCCGGGCCTCTCGTAATCGCGGCCCCACTTCTTGTCCCACAGGTAATAGTTCACGTCTCCGGTAGCAGAGTCCTCCCAGACGATGGTATTTCCGCTGACGTGGGGGGCGATCTGATCGCCCTCGCCGGTGAGCTTCGTCTCCTCGCCCGTGGCCAGATCACAGACGTAGACGTCCCAGTCGCCGCTCCGGTCGTCCTGCCAGACCAGGAGGTCTCCGCTGACCACCGGGTCGATCTGATCTCCGGCTCCGGAGGCCGGCGGCTTGATGGCGGCCCCGTCCAGGTCCTTCACCATCACCTTCCAGTCACCGGAGGAGTTGTCCATCCAGGCGACCCGCCTTCCAGAGATCGAGGGGTTCATCTGGCTGCCCCGTCCCTCGGCGACGATCATCTCATCGCCCGACGAGATGTTCAGGGCTCGAACGTCCCAGTCGCCGCCCCGGTGGTCCTGCCAGACCAGGAGGTCGCCTCCCATCTCGGGTCTTCTCTGGTCGCCGGGGGATCGGACCAGGGGTCGCTCGAACCGGTTATAGAAGTCGAAGCCGAAGATGTCCCAGTCGCCGCCCCGGTTGTCGGACCAGACGATGAGGCTTCCGTTGGTGGCCAGGTCCACCTT
>DAINAQ010000076.1:0-5599 GCA_036733325.1 Methanothrix sp. | reverse complement strand
GGATCGTCACCGCAGCCGACTGATCCGACCCCATTTGCGGTGACATGGTTATGAATCATGTGCCCGCCCCCAGGGATCGCCACTGCCGCCGATGGACCTGCCCATGCAGTGGGACATGGTGATGAATTTCCGCCGGACGGCCACCTCATTTAAATAAGAGCCGCTCGAAGATAGACCATAAGGAGGTGAACTCCCATGTGTACCGTCGGAGGCGGACCTGATATAGGCGACGTTGAATCGATCGCGCCAAAGGGCTACATATGCCAGAACTGCGGAAACAAGTTCAAGGGAATGGGCAGAAAGCCTCGATGTCCATCCTGCCAATCAAGAAACGTTAAGCTCGCAGAGTGAGGAGAAGATGAGGATCCCCCTGGAAGACGACGAGATCGCCTACCTCTGCGGGAGGACCGGGACCCTGGCCGCCGTCAGGACCCTCGGCAAATTTTTTTATCTGGAGACCGATTCGGAGGAGATCGTGATCTTCACCGATGACCACGACCTTCTGGTGGCCTCGACCTTCGAGGTCGGAGAGGGGGCGAGACTGGGCCTCTTTTGCACCCTCTTCATGATCCGGGAGATGGGCTCGCCCCTGATCGTCCTTCCCAAGGGCCATCCCGCCTCCCGGAGGCTGAAGACGGTGGTTTCGGTGGGGGAGAAGACGAGGATAAGGTGCGACGTCCAGGCCGGCACCCACCCCGAGCAGGACGTCCTCTGCGGGACCGGCGAGCTGGACGGGGTCGAGGTCCTCTCCTTCGCCGGGGGGGCAGAGGTTAAGAACTTCGCAGGCCTTGTGATGACGGAGAAGTTTTCATTGAGGTGAAGAGTGACCATGGCAGAGGAGATCAGCGAAGGGAGCATCGTCAGGTACTCCGGGACCGGGACCGTGGGGGTGGTCAAGGTCCTGAAGACCGAGGATGACGGCGAAGAGTGGGCGCTTCTGGACTCGACGGGGCTCTACTACCACCTGAGCACCTTGCAGCCGATAGATAAGATGCCCGAGAGGAGGGGGATCGGCGCCCGGAGCCTGGAGGAGATGGAAGAGAGGATGAAGGCGGAAGAGGAGAGGATGAGATCGGTTAAGATGGAAGATGAGAGCGTCGAAAGTGGCGGTTAAAGTCGGGGTTGTGGTCCACGGTCCCGAGGTGGTCGACTCGGGATGGGCGGATGAGGCCCTGAACCTCCTCTCCGGATTGGGGCCGGTCACCGCCGTCCTCGGAGGCACCATGGGCAGGGTGGCGGTCATAGACGCCGCCCTGGAGGAGAGGATCGATATATCCAGGAGGGAGACGCCGAGCAGGTCGGTGGAGAGGCTGGAGCCCTTGGTCGATGTGGTGATCCTCCTGAACTGTGCCAAGACGGCTGAGACAGGCCTAGCCTTCGGCGCCATGGTGAGGGATAAGGCCAAGCCGAAGAAGCCCCTCCTTCTGGCCGACTACGGGGGAGGCCTGGTTTCTGTCCTGGCGGGCGACGAAGGAGGGATCGGCGAGAGGATCGCCGGGATCCTGGGTCTGGAGCTGGTGGCTGCACCGGAGTTTCAGCCCAGGACTGAGTTCTCGGGTCGAACTGTTGGCAGGAGGATCTTCGGGGTCGTCCCCGGAGAGAACGTCTCCGTCAACGGGGTGGTCGTAGCAAGAGCTCTGGAGGAGACGGTGACCATGGTCGCCGTGGAGGGCAGGATCACCGAGGTCCGCGGAGCCGAGGTGAAGGTTCACGGTCTGGAGAAGCTCTCCTCGGTCGATCTCGGTACGGCGATCCTCAGGACCGGCGACATAAGAAGAACCTGGAGGGGCCCCAGGACGATCCCGGCCTCTGGTTGCGACGCCGTCCTGATAGACCACGCCGCAGAGGATACCTTCGAGAAGGCCGGAGGTGCCATGGTGGTGGTCACCGTAGGCGACGACACCACCGCCATCGCCGGAGAGGTCCTGGCCAGGCTCGGAACGCCCCTGGTGGGGATCGTGGACGGCGACCTTGATCACCTCTGCTCCCGGACGGCCACCCCCGAAGGAAGCGTCGTCATCGAGGTGATTCCAGGCACCGACGACCTGGTAGGCCGGCGGGTGAGAGAGGAGATCTTCGGCGGGGAGGACCGTACTTCGATGAACGGCCTCTCCTTCGAAGATCTGGTGGATAGGATAAGAGCGATCGCCGAAGGCGACTTCAAGTCCATGCGGCGGTTTTAAAACCGCTTCTCTCCCCTCATATCTATCAGAGCTCTGGCCGTTTCGCCTGCATCATCATCAGCATCATCATTCAGACCTCTTGACGATCATGGCTGAGGGATCGGACGCCTGCTTTTGGCCTTTGGCGTGAGTCCTGATCGCCTCCTCCAGCTCCTGGATGATCTCCTGGGCAGACCTTTCCCTGTTCTCTTTGACCAGGGTGATCAGGTTCTCGGTCCCGAACCGCTCTTGAATTTCGTTCTCAACCTCCACCAGGCCGTCGTTGTAGATGACCAGGACATCTCCGGGATCTATCATCCATCCCTCCATCTCCAGGTCGATTTTGTCCAGAGCGCCCATGGAGATGCCGCCGCCTATCAGGGTATCTACAAATCCGTCGGAGCTGACGATGAAGGGCGGGACGTGGCCGGCGTTGGCGTAGCTCAGGGCGTGGCTGGACAGGTCCAGCATCCCGCAGAAGCAGGAGACCACCATCCCGTTCCTTACGTTTTCGACGAGCTGGAGGTTCGTCTCCCGCAGCGCCTTCGCCGGGTCGCCGACCCTTCGTGCGGCCGACCGGATCAGGCTTCTGGTGAGGGCGGCCACCATGGCGGCGGATAGCCCCTGACCGGAGACCTCGGCCATCACCACCACCGCCTTCGCTCCCTCCATCTCGAAGCCGTCGTAAAAGTGGCAGCATTCCCCCCCCCTGGTGGAGGTTAGGGTCGCCACCTCGAACCCCTCCACTTTGGGAACCCTCTCCGGCATGAGGAAACGCTTCAGCTCTAAAGAGACCTCTTCCTCCTTCTCAAACCTGCCAGCCTCTCGCGATCTCTCCTCCAAGAGGGTGATCGCGCCTTTCAGATCGCGGGTCATCTTCTCGAAGGCCTCCCCAAGAGGGCCCATCCCTACAAAGCCGTCGGCCTCGATCCTCGAATCGAAGTCCCCTTTGCCCACCTCCTGTAGCCCTTCGGCGACGGCACCGAAGACCGGCTCCGATGCCTTCCGACATCCCCAGTAGCCCGCGATGCCCCCGAGGAGGACCGCGACGGCGGCAGCCGCCAGGGCGATGGGCCAGATCGATCCGTTTCCATCTGCTCCGCCCTCCCGGCCATCTGCGGGCGTCGCCGTCCCGAGGCCTGGACCCTTCAGAGCCTCTGCGGTCTCCAGGGCCAGGATCTCGGTCTGGCTCGATATTCGATGGAAGAGCTGCTCGTACTGGGAGGCTTTGGCAAAGGTCAGCTCTTCGCCGCCCGAGGCCACCCCCAGGCTCCAGCCGATCGAGGGAAGGGGGGCATAAACGATCCTGGCTCCCCCATTTTCAAACCTCACATATGCTGTTCCCCTCTCACCTCTGACCATCGCCTCGGCGAGCTCGGCCAGATCCGAGTTCTTGGAGTCGAGGAGGCTTCCCGGAGCGAGGATCTCCTCCCACACGAATCCTTCCGGGACGGCGGGGCTCATCACCATGGCGCCCTGACCGTCCAACAAAAAGGGGTAGCCTGTGGAGATGTTGGCCAGATCTCGATCGATCTCTGCGAGGGAGACGTCCATCCCCACGACTCCGGTCAGACTCCCCTCCGCAAATATGGGGGTCGCGCAGGTGATGGCCGGGTCTCCGGTGGTCTGGTCGGAGTAGGGCTTGGTCCAGATCGTCTCCCCGGCCCGAGCCGCCTCCAGATACCAGGGCCTTTCACGAAAATCGAAGGGGGCCAGGAGCTGGAGGGTTTCGGTGACGTCGGGCCAGAGGACCAGGACCCCATCGGAGGTTCCGATGTAGCCCAGCTCCGATACCTCCTCCTCCTGGACCATGATCCTCAAGATCCTGGAGGGGCCTGCAAGGCGGAGAAGGGTCTCTTCTACGTCCGAAGAGAGGTTCCCGCCCCCATCCGGCGCGATCCAGACCCCTGCGGCCACGACCTCTGCCGTCCCCGCTGCGACCGGACTTACGTTTTCGCCGGAGAAGACATCGGACCCTCCCGTAACTTCCAGAACTGATTGAGCACAGATCGGGTCTATCCCCATCAGTCCAGATAGCAGCACCAGCACCAGAAGCCCAAAGCCCAGCTTATTGATCCCCGAAATCTTGGACATTTTTCTTCTTTATCCTGATCGGGCCGGCTCTCCCTGATGAGCTGCCCCAATTCGATCGTCGAGTCTCAGCCCCACTTCCCGTGGCATATCTCTGTCTGCCCTGCGGCAGAGGTCATGCCGATCTTCGTCTTCAAAGGCTATAAACTTAATTTCATCGGGCGTTATTTTTCTTTCTGAACTGGATACAAGAGCTCTCCTCTGGAGACGAGATCTTCCCCGGAGAGCTCCTCCAGCCGAGGTCCCTTTGGTCCGGCGCGGAAACTACTTATTAGTATTGGGCACTGAAGGAACTCGTGGACGGCTCATACGAGTTTCTGGCGGATCTGAGGCGGCTTTTCGGGATTTACAGGCGATTTGAGCTCTCCCTTCGCCTCCTCAACGCCGGCATAATCGCAAGCTTAGTCTATATCGCCGCCCTCTTCCTGGGCATTCCAGCCTTCTTTCGGTTCTACTGGGAAGGTTCGGCTGTAGCCTTCTCCCCGGCCCTGATCTCCATGATTCTGGGCCTCTTCGGAGCCAAGATCCTCGGCCGCCGGTCGAGGTCCGACCTCTTCGCCCATCTGGAAGAGAGCCTCTCGGAGAAGACGAAGGCGGCCTACGACAACCGAGACTCGCGCTCGGTGGTGATGGAGAGCCTGGCCGAGGACGTCAAGAGGAGGCTCTCCAAGGTCGGAGTCCGAGAGATCATGAAGAGGCGTCGTCTCAGCTTCGGTGAGAGAAGCGTTCCCCTCTTCCAGGCCAAGGCCGCAGCCGCAATCCTCCTCCTCGCCTTTGCCGCCGTCTTCAGCCACAGCCAGGCAGGGGAGGAGATCTCTCCCCAGCCCTTCAGGTCCATCTCCGACCTCCGGGACCGGGCGGCAGATCTCTTTGGCCAAGAGGAGGTGGCTGAGGAGGGAGCCTCCTCGGAGACGGGGATCTCGGGGGAGATCTACGGAAAGCCCTCTTTAGCGGTGCTGGAGGAGGTGAACCTGGAGCTGATCCTATATCCCGGCTCTCTGGCCGGATTCCGGTCAGCGGAGACCGACCCCATGGAGAGGCTGTTTACAACCTCAGAGCCCGGGGTGGGGGTGGCGGTTCCCACGGAGCAGTACATCGAGAGCCTCCCCCCCCAGCACCGAGAGATCATAAAAAGGTACTTCGAGAATCTGGCGACGAGCTGAAGAAGAACATTAATAAGAAACCGAAGAATAGAGTGCCGCAGATATCATTGAGGACGGACAGATGAGAGACGATCTGATCAACATTTATAAGGATGCTCCGGCCATCTTCGACGCGATCAAAGAGGAGATCGGACGGGTGGTGGTGGGCCAGAAGTCGGTGGTGGAGCAGATTCTGGTGGGGAT
>DAINAQ010000075.1:0-5766 GCA_036733325.1 Methanothrix sp. | reverse complement strand
TGAGGGTGGGCCTCGCCACGGCGGCTCCGATGGCGTTGGCGACGGTGGCGTTCTCGGGGATGACGCCTTGGGCTCCGAGCCTCTCCGCCACCAGGGGTACGAGCCCCAGGGAGCCGCCGCCGACCCCGACCACGTTCTGAGGCCTGATCTTCTCCTTCTGGAGGATCTCCCAGACCCGGTAGGCGGGCTCCAGCTCCCAGGCCAGGAACATCCCCTCGATCTCATCGAGGAGCATCTCCACGGCCGCGTCCACCACCTTCTGGGCCGCCTCGCCGGCCGAGCAGCCGAGATCTCTGCCCAGCTTCTTCATGGCCTCCTCCGCCAGGGACCGCTCCCCGATGGAGATCAGGTTCAGTATCCTCATGGCGTCGGTGGGGGTGGGCTCGGGCCCCCCCAGGCAGCGGGCGGGACCCGCCCTCTCCGGCCCCAGGATCACCTCTTCGCCCTGGGCCCTCACTCTGCTGTCTCCGCCCAGGGCCACGGACTTGACCGCAAAGGCCCTGATGTGGGTGAGGTAGCTGTTCACCTTCGCCCCCTCCGACGACATCAGGGGGACCCCGTCCAGGATCAGGGCCAGGTCGGTGGTCGTCCCCCCGATGTCCACGACGACGGAGGTCTGGCCGGGGGGGGTGAGGGCGAGAACTCCCATGGTGCTGGCAGCAGGCCCGGAGAATATCGTCTCCACCGGGTATTGGACGGACGTCTCCAGAGGGAGCGTGCCGCCGTCGGCCTTGAGGATGTAGATGGGGGCCTCGATCTTCCTGCTGGAGACGGCCCGAGCGATCTGATCGGCAAATTCTCGATATCTGTCCTGAGCTGCGACCTTGAGCATCGTCGTCGCCGCCCTTCTGGGAAAGTTCAGCCGTCCCGAGGCCTGGTGGCCCATCTCCACCGTAGTTTCTGGGCTCACCTCCAGGACGATCTCTCTCATCCTCTCCTCGTGAGAGTGGTTCCTCTGGCCGAACTTGCTCGCCACCGCCACCTTCCTGTACCCTTGCTCGGAGATCCTGGTCGCCGCATCTCTGACCTGGCCCTCGTCCAGGGGCTGGATCTCTCTTCCCCGGTAGTCGATGGCCCCCCGGACGATGTGGACCTCGCCCCCCAGGTTGTAGCCTTCGGGGTTCATCCCTGGCCCGGGCTCCATGATCAGGGCCACGGGGTCGGTCTTCCCTTCGGCGATGAGGTTGGTGATGAGGGTGGTGCTGAGGACGACCCGCTCGATCATCTTCGGCGAGACGCCCCGGACCACCTCGTCGAGGGCGCTCATCAGGCACTCCAGGAGGTGGTCATGGTCGGTCGGGACTTTTGACGTTTTTATCGCTTTTCCAGCGTCTATAAGAACCGCGTCTGTAGTGGTTCCGCCGACATCGATTCCGATCAACATGATTTTATCGCCTAGGGCGACCGCATGGCCCAGGTCGTATATCGGGCTTTTGGTGAAGACGTGGCCAGACTTGCAGATCCTCGTGCTGAAAACTGCCTGATCTGCAAACCCCCTCGCTCTATTCTGCGCCCGGTATGAAATGTCAGTCGATCTTTTGCTGATTGCAGCTCCACTTAGTGTTACAATGGCCCCCCCGATCGGGCCTGCCATGCCATCAAACCTTTTTATCGGATGAGGGCATAAGAAGAAGAAAATCCCGTGCCTCTTGGCCGATAATTGCGATTGCGAATCTCGTGATCCTTTTACGGGCTGCAAAGAGATGAAGCCCTTTCCCGCCCGGAAGGTCGAATCTCTCCCCCTGGGCACGTGAGCTGACGAAGCTTCAACGAGGTGTAAAATAGTTGACCCTGATAAGCTTGGTGATAGCAGTTCTGATAGGAATCGTGGTCCTGGCCATGTTGATCGGAATCTTCGGCGTCTTTCTCTACGACCAGGTCGTCTCCACGGTGAAGTCGGCCTTCTCTGCGGTGGGAAACCTCAAGGGCGGGTTGAAGAAGTCCTGACCCTGATCCCCGATCTTCTGCCCCAGTCGCAGACTATAATCTCGAATTCCGGCTGAAAAATACGATCAGAGGCCAACCTCCAGCCCCACCTCGTTTCGGCGCATGAAGGGCGGGGTCCAGGGGTCGTTGTACTGCATGAGGATCGGGTCGCTTTGGGCCACGATCCCGCGGGCCTTCAGCGTATCCCGGAGGGTGGCCAGGTGCCTATTCCAGCTCTCATCGGTGGCGTATCCTGAGAAGGCGATTACCGCCATCCTTCTTCCCTCTACAAGCTCGATCTCCACCCTCTCGTCGCTGGGCCGGGGTGTCCCCTCAAGATCGAAACCTTCGGGCATGATGAAGGCCACGAACGCCTCTTCATCTTCGCTCCCGCTGACCACCGGGGCGGTCATATCGATCTTCTTCTGCTCATCGTTGGCGCCGGAGATGTAGCTGAATAGGCGGCCGAACCCCCGATTCTGGTCTTCGGCCAGGGTCGTCGCCCAGATCTGGTCGGAGTACTCTCTGATCTCGATGCCGTCTTCGAGGGTCTGGATGACCTGGTAGGGGGGCTCTTTGACGCTCATGGACATGAACGCTCCGTAAAGGGTCCAGAGGAGGAGGGCCGCCAGGATCGCGGCGGCCGCCATCTGGACTCTCGAGATCTCAAACATGGTCTCAGCTCGCAGGTGTGGATGCCGGATTCATCTCAATGCGAATAGATCGCTTTGCTTCCTCTGAATTTCGGGATAATCGGCAATAACTCTTTCGATCCCTTGATCCGGGGGCGCTTTGAAACGAAAGAATAAATGGGAAAGTCGTCCTACATCTCAGAGATGAAGGATGGGGAAGGCGAGAACGATTCCATCGAGATCGCCGGTCGCGAGATCGAAAAGTACAGGGTCAAAGGAGGCCTCATCGCCACGGTGGGCTATCTCCTCTCGCCCGTCTCCTGGTGGAACGACCTCCTGGTGAACATACCCCTGGCCTACGCCTTCGGGGCGCTCTTCGGCCTCGTCTCCGAGGAGCTATTCCTCCCCGCCATGGTCGTAGGCTACTGGATCACGAACATCCTGGGCTTCGTTCTGATGCACAGGGGCGTAAAGGAGGCGGTCTCGGGGAAGAAGGAGATGGGGTATTCGAAGGGGGATATGATCAAAGACCTCTGCGTCTCCCTGATATACACGATGATCGTGGTGGTTCTGGTTGCGGCCGGCATCCTCAGGCTTCCCGCCGAGTACTTCCCGTGACCCTGCTCATGAAATGGCGTCTCTTGATCCATTCTGGTCGGTGCTGATGGAATTGGCCTTCGTCCGCCTTCCTCAGAAAATTCCTTATATCATTTGGGGCAACATGATACCATGCCATCAACCTGCGAGAAGTGCCCCATCAGGCGGCGGGCCGAGGCGAAGCCGGATTCCCTGATCGCCAGAATCTGGAAGTGGCACACCGGCTGGTGCCCCGGCTGGAAGGCCTACCAGAAATCCCTCTCCGAGAAGCGGACCTGAGTCGGAGAAATACGAGAAAATCGGAGATTGAGGTGTGATCATCTTTACATTCTCATCAATTTTCGGTCGATGATAAAACGAGGTGATGGGCATGACCACCATAATCCTCCAGCCCGTTGGAGCCGTCGATCAGAACGCCGTCGCCTTTCTCGATTGCGAGCTGGGCTCGGTCTTCGGCGCCGTCCAGGTGAGGCCGGCGATCGACGTTCCAGCAAAGGCCCGCGTTCCCGAGAGGGGCCAGCTGGAGGGAGGGTCCGTCCTCGCCGCCCTTCCCGGGCCCGAGGCCGGGGAGGGGGACGCCGTCCTGGGGGTGATCGACGAGGACATCTTCGTCGCCGAGACAAACTTCATCTTCGGCCTCGCCTGCGGGAGCCGGGCGATAATATCCCTGGCCAGGCTCCGGCAGGAGTTCTATGGCTTATCCCCCGACCCAGAGCTCTTCAGGGAGAGGGCCAAAAAGGAGGCGATCCACGAGCTGGGCCACGTCTTCGGCCTTTCCCACTGTACCGATAAGAGGTGCGTTATGGCCTTCTCAAACTCCATCGGCGAGACCGACTTCAAGAGCTCCCGGTTTTGCGAGCGGTGTAGGGCCGCCTGTTGGGCTCCGGGGTGGTGGGGAGCATCTGAAAATATGGCTCCTTGAGATTCAGCTGGAGATCATGAGAATATAAGTGAGAAACTTTTTTATGATTTTCAAGAGACTGTAACTGAGAAACTGTAGCAGAGGTAAATTTGGATGCCACTCCAGCAAACGCCGGGAGGCGGCCGGAGGCGCAAGAGCGCGCCGCCCGCCGCCCGACGCCTGTACGCATCCCAAATGCGGCTACGAGGCCGAAAAGGTGGCCGGGTTCCCTGCCTGACGATGACCTGCCCGAAATGGGGATCGCCGCTGGTGGAAAGGTGAGATCGGCTGTTGGCGCGGAAGGGGGAATCGGCCCCATCAAAACCCCAGGAATATGGGCCGATCGTCCTATACTTTGGCCCGTTCATCCGATCCTTCGGCCCGGTCCTCCTCCTCCTCTTACTCTGGCTCCTCGGTGCTGGCCCTGAAGCTCTCTTCCTCGTCGTCGAACCAGAGCTGCTTATTGCCCTGGAGGAGGTTGAGGACGGTGATGAAGTTCTCGTGGGAGAGGTCGTACAAAACCCGCCCCTCGTCTTCGAAGAAGAGGCCGATGTTCCCCCTCCGGTCCGCCGAGATCATCCACTCGGCCCAGTAATCCGTGATCTTCTTCCAGGTCATGGCCAGACTATATGCATTCATCATATATATTTATTTTTTATATCCTGGCCGCCCCCCCGTCTCTTCCGCCAGAATCATCTCCGCCCGGACACCCTCGAGGTTCGGGAAGGTCTCCATCGTTCCTCAGTCAGGCGGTCCATCCGGAAGGTGCGCCGAGGGCAAGGCGTCGGAGGACGCGGAGGGAGGTTTGCAGGAAACGAGGGGGACAGGGCTTACCGCGTCCCGCAATCCTGGGGGGCGGGATCCCGGGAGAGGTCGAGGCGGCTTCGGAGCCTTTCTCTCACCCCTTCCGGTGAAGCGCCCCGCTCCGCTCGATCTTCTTCTGAACCTTCGTCCATGTCTTCGTCGTGAGGAAGCTCTCCTCCATGTACCCGACCGCCTTCTCGAACTTCTTCATGGGGAAGGCCATGGTCAGGACGTCGAGGGGGACGCAGGGGCGGGCCGACGGATCGAACATCCCCAGGACGACCTTCGGCCCGTTCTTCGCCTCGTCTTTCTGCTCTTCGAGCCAGGGACGGAGGATGATGGAGCTGCATCCTGCGCCCATGGGGCAGATGACGCCGTTCGGATCGCTCTGGTCGAAGTTGGCGAGGGTGAAGAGGCCGGAGAGGACCTCGGGACGGGCGAAGAAGATCACCACCTGGGGGGCGTCCGCTTCCATCAGCTGGTCCCACCGGGTGAAGTGCATGTTCTTTCCAGCCGAAGAGATCTGGGGGATCTTCTCCTCCCAAGCGTCGACGATCTCCGGGGTCTGTTTGAACCTCTCCCCTTCGAGGACGCCCGGCTTGCCGCGGGAGAGGAAGTAGCGGAAGTCGGGGGAGCGCTCCGCAGAATATCCCGAGTACATGCGTCCTCCGGGGCAGGAGATCGAATGCGCGTCGAAGACGAGGGGCGTTCCCTTCCTGACCCGGTTGAGCTGGCAGATGAGGCAGCTCCAGCCTTCCGGCGGCGGGACCTTCTGCACCTCGCTGGAATCTTTGCGGAACTCCAGGGTTATGGGAAGTTCAGTGCGGGGGAAGTACTTCTGCCATAATGCGGTGAACCGATCGCGGAGTACGATGTCCATAGTATCTCAAATATCTTTTAGCTATA
>DAINAQ010000074.1:0-5767 GCA_036733325.1 Methanothrix sp. | reverse complement strand
AGGAGAGGCTCCAGGCCTATCACGCCCAGACTCAGCCCCTCATCGACTACTACGAAAAGAGGGGAATCGTGGCCACCGTTATCGGCGTGGGCGATATCAAAGAGATCTTCGGGAAGGTCGCCGAGGCTCTGGATAAGATTTAGAGATAATTTCAATCTTTTTTTTAGGCATACCTCGTATGCTAGCTGTCTTTACTATCGGGCGAAACATTTTTTGACGTGAGCGGGGATATCAAGACCGGTGAGGCTGTTAAGAATATGAAGAGAAATCAGGCCGCAATTCTGCTGATAATTTTTCTTTTAATAGCAACAGCGGCCTTAGCCACATACTTATATTTTAATCCTGAAATCAAAAATAACCCCCTATTCATCGCTCTGGGTTTTATCGCAACGGTTTTCCCATGTTTATATCTGGTTAGGCAAATACTAAAAGAGCAGAGGTTGAGGAGGAATCCGGATGGAGATCCATCCCCACATCAGATCCCACAACCACCCAATGACTTCATCGGCCGTGAGGATGATATCCGCCAGATCTTGGCGAGATTCGACCAAGGTGCCACTATCAATAGTTTGCGCGGCATGGGCGGCGTGGGCAAGACGGTTCTGGCTTATGTTCTTGCAAGTCGACTAAAAGACCGTTTTCCAGACGGTCAGCTCTTCTTAAACATGGAGGGTACGAGCAAGAGCCCTCTGAAACCTGAAGATGCCATGGCTCACATCATTCGCTCCTACCTCGGAGCCGATGCCTCATTGCCAGAAGATTTGAATGGCTTAAATGGGCTTTATCAAACAGTCCTCTCTGGCAAGAACGCCCTAATCTTGCTGGACAACGCCGCAGATGGTGACCAAGTTGGACCGCTTCTCCCACCAAAGGGCTGTGCCCTGCTGGTGACCTCCCGCAATAAGTTTGCCCTTCCAGGTTTGACGGGAAAGGACCTGGACGTCCTGCCGCTAGATGATGCCAAGAATCTCCTCCTGGAAATATGCGAGCGCATTGCCGATCACGCCGGAGATCTGGCGGAGCTGTGCGGTCGTCTGCCCATCGCCCTGAGAAATGCTGCTTCTACCCTGAGGGAGAAGCCGAATTTGAGCGTTGCCAATTACATCAAAAGGTTGGGAGATATCAGGGACCGCCTGGAGCTGGTAGAAGCTTCCTTCAGCCTTAGCTACGACCTTCTCACCTCGGATCTGCAAAGGCTCTGGTCATTGCTCTCCATTTTTCCCGACGACTTCGACCTCGCAGGAGCGGCGGCCGTATGGGCGATGGAAGAGACCCCCACCGAGGATGCTCTGGGCGAGCTTATCAGGTGGAGCCTGGTGGACTTTTTGCCTTCCGCCACCGGCGAAGGGGGACGATATCGGCTCCACGACCTGGCGCGCGATTTCGCAGGATCGCGCCTGGATGCAGCTTCCCGTGAGCCAGCCAGGCTGCACCATGCTGAGCATTACAGAGACGTGCTAAATCAAGCCAGCGAGATTTTCAATCAAGGCAAAGATCCTCTGAAGGGCCTTGAGCTGCTCGATCAGGAGAGGGCGAATATCCTCTCCGGGCAGTCCTGGGCGTCGAAGAACCTGGATGGCAGTTCATCAGCTGCGATCGATCTCTGCAAATCATATCCAGATGCTGGGGTCTATGTTCTTGATCTGCGCCTCTCTCCCCGTGAAAAGATCCACTGGCTTGAAACGGCATTGCAGGCGAGCAGGAAATCAGATGATAGGGCAGCGGAAGGAAGCCACCTGGGCAACCTAGGACGTGCTTACTCTGATCTTAGCGATCCCCGGAAGGCTATCAATTACTATGAGGAGGCTCTTTCCATCTTCCGGGAGATCGGCGATCGCCAGGGCAAAGGAACCGTCTTGCTTCACCTGGGGCGTGCTTTCTCTGATCTTGGCGATCCCCGGAAGGCTATCAATTACTGTGAGGAGGCTCTCTCGATCTTCCGGGAGATCGGCGACCGGCGGGGCGAAGGAGCCGACCTGGGCAGCCTGGGGCGAGCTTACTCTATTCTTGGCGATCCCCGGAAGGCGATCGAGTTCCACAAGAAGGCACTCGCCATCTCCCGGGAGATCGGCGCCCCCCAGGGCGAAGGAAGCCAACTGGCTAACATGGGAATTGCTTACTCTGATCTTGGCGATCCCCAGAAGGCGATCGAGTTCCACGAGAAAGCGCTCGCCATCTCCCAGGAGATCGGCGACCTCAGGGGCGAGGGAGACAACCTGAGCAACCTGGGAGTTGCTTACTCTGATCTTGGCGATCCCCGGAAGGCGATCGAGTTCTACGAGAAGGCTCTTTCCATCTACCGAGAGACCGGGGACAGGCGGGGCGAAAGAAACGACCTGGGCAACCTGGGTAATGCTTACTTTAATCTGGGCGATCCCCAAAAGGCGATCGAGTTCTACGAGAAGGCTCTTGCCATCTCCAGCGAGATCGGGGACCGGCATCGAGAAGGAACTAGCCTGGGCAACCTAGGGGCTGCTTACTTTAATCTGGGCGATCCCCGGAAGGCGATCGAGTTCTACGAGCAGGCTCTTTCCATCTCCCGCGAGATCGGGGACAGTCGCGGTGAAGGAGACAACCTGTTCAATATGAGCCACTCTTTGCGCGCCCTGGGCCAAAATGAGGAGGCCGTCTCTCTCGCCAGGTCCGCCCTTGCCATCTACGAAGAGATCGAAAGCCCCTACGCTGAGACCGTCCGCAAAACGCTGGCCGAGTGGGGCGGCTAGAATCACAAGGAACCTTTTTATTCGCTCATAATCTTGCCCTCCTCACATGATACTCGTCTATTCCCTCGGCGGCTCCATCCTGGCGGGCCGCGATGCTGAAAGCCTCAAGGAGTATGCCACGGCTTTAAAGAACCTCGCCCAAGAGCACCAGATCTTCGTAGTCGTGGGCGGGGGCAAGATCGCCCGCGAGTACATCGGAAAGGCCCGCGCCCTGGGGGCGAGCGAGGCCTTCTGCGACCTCCTCGGGATCGGGGCGACGAAGCTGAACGCCATGCTCCTGATCGCGGCCCTGGGCAGAGCCGCCGCCCCCGAGCCGGCCGAGAGCTACGCCGGCGCCCTTCGAGCCTCTGCTCCGGGCAGGATCGTCGTCCTCGGCGGGATGCAGCCGGGCCAGACCACCGACGCCGTGGCCGCCCTCCTCGCCGAGTACGTCCACGCCGACAAATTGATCGTCGCCACCTCCGTCGACGGCGTCTACTCCGCCGACCCGGGGATCGACCCGAAGGCGAAGAAGTACGAGAAGATGACCCACCAGGACCTCGTCCGCCTCTCCATGGAGACGGAGATGAAGGCGGGGTCGCGGTCGCCGGTGGACCCCCTGGCGGCGAAGATAATCGAGCGAAGCTCCATCCTAACCATCGTCGTCCACGGCGGAGAGGTCGAAAACCTCAAAAGAGCGGCCGAAGGCGGCCACTCGGGAACGGAGATTTCCTAAAATCCTGATAGCCCGATATCCCGCAGGCGAGATCCGGTGGGGTCGGGGTGGGGTCAGGGGTGGTGATCGGCCCCCGCCATCAGCCCTAAAACCGGATCATGCAGCGGATGAGGTCGGTGGCATCGAGCATCCCGCTGGGCACATCGGACTCGGTGACCACGACCTGGCAGGCTCCCGTCTTTCCGAGCTCGGTGATGGCGACGTGGAGAGGCTCGTCGGCCTCGACGGTGGCGTACTCTCTCTCCATGGACTCCGTCACCGGCATCTCACCCTTCCCCTCGGCCACGCCTCTTACTGCGTCCGCCAGGGATATGATACCCCTCGAGTCGCCGTTCTTTCCCACCAGGGCCGCCCGGACCTCATAATCCGAGAGCTTCCGGCAGGCCTCCAGAAGCGACATCTCCGGATCTATGGTGACGGCGGGCTTGGCCAGGGTCTTCACCGGGATCTTCGGTATCGAGGCCATCTCTTTTATGTCGAATATGAGGCGGTTGGTGGTGTCGTCCCTCCCGGTGACCACGCCCTTGATGGTGGTCTTGTTGACCGGAGTCGGGCCTATCTCGATCTCGTCGTCGATGTTGAAATCCCTGATGTTCCCGATGATCTGGACGATGCCGCTGCACTGGTTCGGCCTCATCACAGTGTAGAAGGTGATCTCGTTGGCGGTGGCCCCCTCCACGGGCGATCCGTTCCTCACCACGGGGACGTCCACCACCTGATCGTCGGCGTCCAGGTTGATGGCGTCGTAGGCGGCGGCGATGGCCCGATAGCCTCCCTTGGGGCCGGGAACCCCCTCCACCAGGTGGAGGGCTTTCAGAGATTGCATCTGGTTTCTGATGGTGCCGGGGTTTCGGTCGATGATGGAGGCGATCTCCTCGCCCTTTATGGCCCTGCCCTCACGGCGTTGTAAATTTATCAGCGCGGTCAGAATCTCCCGCTGTATCTGTGTCAGTTCCATTCTGATCGGGCAGATTCTCACGATTATCGGCTATAAATACGTGTTGATCTTTTGGGCTAAAAACTGCGCGCGGGGCAGATTTTCTTCCCCCGAAACTGCAGCTTCGCCATTCTTTTCCAGATTTTCTTGACCGGTTCCTTCCGGACGTTTCCGACGGCCAGGGGGAGGCAGGCGCAAGGATAGACCTCCCCCTCGGGGGTGATGTGCATCCAGTTTCTCCCCGCAAAGCAGCCGAACTCCCGGAAGGCCGCGGGGACGGAGAAGATGCGGGGAGGCGGCGCTCCCGAGACGAACCTGTCCAGGGCAGCGTGATCCTCGTCCGAGAGGATCGACTCCAACTCTTCCGACCACCTCCCCACCGGGACCACCTCGAAGATGGTCAGCTCGCTGGCCCCGGCCTTGCGGGCCAGCCGATGAAACCCCTCCATCTCGGAGACGTTCTCCCGTCTCAGGACGGCATAGAGGTCCACCAGGAGGCCGGCCTCCAGGGCGTTCTCAACGGCCCTCATGGCGTCGCGGAAGGCGCCGGCCCTCCCCCTCATCCGGTCGTGCTCCGCCTCTGCGGCGCTGTCCAGGCTGACGTTGACGGCATAGAGCCCCGCCTCCTTCAGCTCCCGGGCCAGCTTGGGGGTGAAGCCCGCCCCCGAGGTGAACATCGTTGATATCGCCCGGTCGTCGACGGCCCTGACCAGGTCGGGGAGCTCCCGGTAGGTGGTGGGCTCACCGCCGTCGAAGATGACCAGGGTCGTCCCCAGGTCGAGGATCTGGCCGATGACCTTCTCGACCTCGTCAGGCTCCAGACGGTGGTGACGGCCCGAGTCGGGGAGGGCGCAGTGGAGGCAGCGGTTGGGGCACTCCTCGGTGATGGATATGGTCACCTGATCGGGGGTCCGGATCCCGAAGGACGACTTGAGGTAGCTCTTCACCAGCCGGTCGAAGGCCCGGCTCGGAATGGGCGGAGACCAGGTGGATAGGATGAGCCTCTCCTCGGCCGCCACCGGGATCTGGCCCTCGGCCGCTCGCAGGGCAGACCGCACGAAAGGGAGGCGGGCCAGGGGGCCGGAGGCCCTCAGCCTGACCCTCCCCCCAACGACGGCCCCCTCGACCCGGAGGAGGGGGCTATTTGCCAGGGTGTAACGGCCGGCTTCCCTCGCTCCCTTCGCTTCTCCCGTCGCCCTCTTCACCGGTAGACCTCGTCTGGATCGAAGACCTTCTCTCCCACCACCTTCCCTTCCAGGTCTCGATAGAAGCAGGACCGATATCCGGTGTGGCAGGCCCCTCCCTCCTGGCGGACCTTGAGGAGGATGGCGTCCTGATCGCAGTCGATCCTCGCCTCCACCACCTTCTGGAAGTGGCCCGAGGACTCGCCCT
>DAINAQ010000073.1:0-5770 GCA_036733325.1 Methanothrix sp. | reverse complement strand
TCGGCGGTGGCGGCCAACGGGATGGTGGCGAGGTTCCGAGACGAGGGCTGCCTGAACGAGAAGGAGGTGGCGCTCTGCGCCATCATGAACAGCATCCCCGTCTACTTCAGGGAGCTGTTCACTTATCAGATACCCATCGTCCTTCCGGCCCTGGGCCTGGTGGTGGGTGGGTTTTACGCTCTGGTCTTCATCATCACGGCCATCTTCAAGATCGTGGTGGTGGTGATCGCAAGCAGGATCCTTCTCGGAGAGGGGAGCTGCCGGGTTCCGGAGAGGTCGGAGCAGGAGAGGGTCTCGCTCAAGGAGGCGGTCAAGAGGTCATTTAAAAGAGAGAGGAGGCTATTTTTCAAGATCGCCCTCATCTACATCGCCATGACTTCAATCGTCTTCTCCCTGAGGGATCGGGGGGCCTTCGAGGCCTTCAGCGTCCTTCCTCTGGCTGATATCTTCGGCATCCCGCCGGAGAGCATCGTCCCCCTGACCACCTATGTGGCGAGCCCCATAGTGGGGATATCCCTTCTGGGACCGATGATCGCGAGCAACGGGATCTCCCCCGTCCAGGCGATGATCGTCCTGATGCTGGGAAGCATGTTCATGCTCCCCCTCTTCGCCGCGAGGAGCCAGATTCCCCGCTACGTGGGGTTATTTGGACCGAGGCTCGGAGTCGGAATCGTCGTCCTCTCTACGGGGATGAGCATTCTGGTCAGGTTCGCCATCCTGCTGGTCTTGCTAGCCTTCGGCCGGTGAAGCCCGGTGAATCAGACCAGGGTTGAATCAGACTTCGGGCAATCAGACTTCGAGCGATCAGACTTCAGGCGACCTCGCGTAATCAGACTTCGGGCAAATCAGACTTCCACCAACTCACGATCCGGCGGGTACTGATCGCTCAAGGCTTCTTTCGCCTATGATCTGGACGACGACCCTCCGGTATCGGGGCCCATTGTCCAGGTCCAGAAAGACGATCTGCTGCCAGGTGCCCAGAAGAAGCTTCCCTTTGGCGAAGGGGACGGTGAGGCTTGGGCCGATAACCGAGGCCCGGATGTGGGAGTGGCCGTTGCCGTCCCCCCACCTCTGATTGTGGGCATACTCGATATCCTTCGGAGCTATCCTCTCCAGGGCGCCCTGCATGTCCTCCATCAGGCCCGGCTCGTACTCGATGGTGGTGACGGCACCGGTGGCGCCGGAGGCGAAGACGACGACCACCCCTGCCTCAAGCGTGGACCTCTCCAGGGACGCGGCAACTTTTCCCGTCAGGTCGGTCATCTCGCCGTTTCCTTTGGTCTGAAAGTCGATGTGCTCGGTCAAAATCAAGGGTATCACTCCGGGGTGAAGAGAGGGGATTGGTGATTATTTCGATTTTTTACCGGGACTACTCTTCGCGCTCAACCTTGATCAAACTTTGCAGGGGGAGATGCAGGATCTGCAGAAGGGGAGATGCGGGATCTGCAGGAGTGGTTACGATCACACCAGGTCCTGTGGATCGATCGGGGTGGCCGGAGCCGCGACCAAAATTTTTTGTACTTTCGGTTACATATGAATAGATGAGGTATTGCGATGAGACATTCTGTATCTGCCATCTATCTATTGCTGCTCTCCGTTCTCGTCTTCGGAACGCCGATCGGCTGCTCCACCAGCCCTCCCGAGGGCCTCACCTTCAGCTCGGAGGAAGCTTCCGCTTTCACCGGCTTCTTCGCCATGGAGGAGCCGGCCACCACCGGAGAGGTGATGGCCTATAGTCCTTCAGGAAGTGAGCCCCGATCGATCAGCTTCGGTGACCGGACCGTCTCCTACTCCACCTACCAATCGACATATTTAGGGACCAACTCCCTCTGGATCATGGGGGCTTCGAGCTGGACCCAACGGGTGGTCTGCCCTCTGGGCTCGTACCTATCCCTCCTGGCCTACACCCCCAGCGGAGGGAGGGCCGACTTCTTCGAGATATACCCTGACGGAAGGCTCCTCAGCCGGTCCTACTACCTATATCAGGGTTACAGCAGGATCAACTTCGAGGCGGACGAAGTCGGCCGGCACGTTCTGATCTTCACCGCGAACAACCAGCCCAGCAACGCCGTCATCGTGGACGTGACCAGCGGCGGCTGGCCCCCCTCGCCGGGACCCGGTCCCGGTCCAGGCCCCTGGCCGTCTCCGGGGTCTGCCACGGTGATCTTCAGCTCAGGCTGGTTCAGGGGCTACAGCGTCTTCGTCGACGGGTACTACGTCGGGCGAGACGGCCAGGGAGGCGATCCCCTGGATGGGACGTACAGACTGACCGTCGCCGGAGACCAGTACCACACCCTGGAGATCTCCTCCGGAGGCCAGAGCTTCTCCGAGCGAGGGACGTTCCTTGCGGGGGTCACCTACAGGCTGTCGATATGAGCTGAGCGATCTGATTCGAACCCCCAGCTTTAACCAGTGAATAGAGAAACAGACCGTCCATGGTCACAGGCTTGAACCTTTGCGGCTGGATCGAGGTTGATGGAAGAAGGCAGAGCGAGGCCGAGATCGATGCGCTCCTCGAAATGAGCCCAGCCTCTGTATCGAGCTTCGGGGGCGAGTTCTTTCTTCGATGGGACGATTGCTCTGCCCGGGACCGCTTCGGGATCGTCCCCGGCGACTCCCCTCCTGGAGCCATAGTCTGTGACGGCATAGTCGTCGGCTCCGTCGATCCGCGGCCGCCCGAGCTGGGCCTCGCCTCTGCCATCGAGACCGCGGTCGGGCTTCGGAGCGATGAGGGGGTTGTCGCCCTCTCCGGCGGCGTGGACTCGGCCCTGGTGGCGGCCATAGCCAGAAGAGAGTGCGTGGTGGTGGGGATCGAGGGGTCCGGCGACCTGGAGAGGGCCAGATCGGTCGCCGACCTTCTCCGTTTAAAGCTGGAGGAGGCGTTGATCGACCCGGGAAGGATCGAAGAGGCTCTCGTCGCCGTTCTATCGGTCATCCCCAGCCCCAACCCGGTCGACGCCTCCATCGCCGCCACCCTCTACTTCGTTGCGGAATGGGCCTCCCTTCACGGTCACCAGAGGATTCTCGCGGGCCAGGGAGCCGACGAGCTCTTCGGCGGCTACGCCCGCTACCTGGAGACGACGACCCTGGCCGCGGATCTGGAGCGGGACTTTTCGGGCCTCCCCCTCCAGCTGGCCCGGGACCAGGCGGTGGCCGACCTCTTCGGCGCCCGCTTTTCGCTCCCCTATCTGGACGTCCGGGTGGTGAAGGCGGCGCAGGCGATGCCATCCGAAGAGAAGGTCGGTGGCGGCATCCGGAAGAGGCCGCTCCGGGAGGTGGCAGCTCATTTCATGCCAAATGAGGTCGCCTATCGCGAGAAGAAGGCGATGCAGTACGGGTCGGGGGTGATGCGGGAGATGAAGAGGCTGGCCCGGAGGAGAGGGTACAAAGGGGTACAAAAGTGGTTAGTTAAACAGCATAACTTTAAATGAATAATGATACAGCATCACCTGGCACCCGTTGCGTATGCTGTCGCAGTAAGAACCGCAGTACTTGGAGAAGGATCTTCTGATACGAAGGTTACTCTAATATAATTCGCAGCAGCTCCATTAACTCCCTCATTAGTTAACCGATATCGTTTGATCGCGGTCTTATCAGCGTTTTCTGTTACCAAAGTGTACCCATCAACGTCTTTCAAGTCGTCCCAGTTATCCCCATCCGGGCTCCATTCGACTTTCCAGACTGCATTTGTTTGAATAGCACTCAAAATAACCTTAACCACTAAGTCTCGATAAAAGCTCACGTCTATCGAAGCAGTGCTGCCCGGCTCTGTCAGGGCGGAAAATTCGGGGGCCATCGGACATAGCGGGTAGTTTTCCATTATGCAGCGTATTGATCCCGAAGATAGGTCGTAACCAGCCGTAATGAACCGACCAAATTGGTCCATCCATGGTGTAACTGCCTCACCATCATCCCGCATCTCTGGAACGCCCTTAACCGCAGGCCCGCCAAATGCTGCTACCTTCCTATTGAAGGCTTCTCCCGGCTTCCCTACGACTTCCTCTATTGACTTTATCTTCTCTTCGATCATATTCGTACTTTTGCGTTCATATAAAAATATAAAAATAATTATTAATATTGTGAGTGCCTGTATTAGAATATTAGCGTTCGTTTTAATATTATCAATCATTGAATATAAATACATTTTTATTGCTGTTATATTGGTGAAGATCTCACTAATTTCATCTGGGGCCGAGGACGATAATGGCAGAAGATCCACTAATATCAGTAGGAACAATATCAACTTAAGTTCCATCTTGGTCACCCTCGGAGAATGGGACTGTATTCAACCACCAAGAATGTTTCGGTATCTTTATCAAATTAAGTGCGGCCCACCCCACCCTAAAGGACGGGGTATTCGCGATCCTCAGCGCTCCCTAAGTATTAATTGATTTCCTTTTTTGGCCAAGGGCCTAAATTATCGTTCATATCATTCGAGTTGCATATAACAAAATCCGCCCTATATAAAATTTTTGAATAATTATTCACGATAACCGATTTATCTAGGTCAATTCGGTTAGTTTACCGTATCCTTTTTCAACGTAGAGAGCTTATTTCGAATAAAACAGGAAGGGGTAGGTTTTGTCTCTGGTTCAGGAACTCAGGCCTGGAAGGCTCTTTCTCTCTAGCCTCGATCACGATTCTGAGATCGTCGCCTCCATCACAGCCCTGGCTGAATCTCTTGGCGTCGAGGTTGGAGCCGTATCCGCCATCGGAGCGCTGAAGAGGGCAACCATCGGCTACTACGACCAGGAGACCCACGAGTACAGAGCGATCGAGATCGACCGTCCCGTGGAGATATCAAGCCTCTCTGGAAACATCTCCATCAGAGACGGGAAGCCCTTCCTCCACGCCCATGCGACCCTGGCGGACTCACAAGGAAACGTCAGAGGCGGCCACCTATCGAGCGGGACGGTCTTTGCGGCCGAAGTTTTCATCAGGGAGCTTTGTGGGCGGCCGCCGACAAGAACCCACGACCCAACGACGGATCTCTTCCTCTGGAGTGACGGCGATTGAAGACCGCCGAGTACTTCGAGGTTCTCGAATCGGGGCTCGCCGAGGCGATAGTGATCGCGGGCAATGCCCGCAGTCAGGGCAAAGACCCAAGCCTCTCGGTGGAGGTGCCGACGGCGGTGGACCTCGCCGAGCGGGTGGAGAAGCTGATCGGGATCGAGGGGATCGCTGCAAGGGTCCGGGAGCTGGAGGCCGAGGGGATGAGCCGGGAGGAGGCTGCCCTGGCCATAGGCCGCGATTTCGCCGAAGGGAGGATCGGTTGCTTCTCGTCCAAGATCGAGGCCATCGACGGCGCCATCCGGACCTCCGTCGCCCTCCTCACCGAGGGGGTGGTGGCGGCCCCCATGGAGGGGATCGCCAAGGTGGACCTGGGAAAAAACGATGACGGGACCGAGTACCTCAAGGTCTATTACGCCGGGCCCATCCGGAGCGCCGGGGGGACCGCCCAGGCCCTCTCCGTCCTGGTCGCCGACTGCGTCCGGCGAGAGGTGGGGATCGACCGGTACAAGCCCAGGCCCGAGGAGGTGGAACGGTACGTCGAGGAGATCGGCCTCTACCGGCGGGTGGCGGGGCTCCAGTACGTCCCGTCCGACCAGGAGATCAGGACCCTGGTCCGAAACTGCCCCATCTGCATCGAGGGAGAACCCACCGAGGAGGAGGAGGTCTCGGGGTTTCGGGACCTGGAGAGGATTGAGACCAACCGGATCAGGGGCGGGGTCGCCCTCGTCTCGGCCGAGGGGATCGCCCTCAAGAGGCC
>DAINAQ010000072.1:0-5840 GCA_036733325.1 Methanothrix sp. | reverse complement strand
GCGAGTTCTTCGAGGCGATCAAGTGCTACGACGAGGTGATCAGGATCGACCCGTCCAGCGCCGACGCCTGGCACAGCAAGGGCCACGCCCTCTACAGGATGCATCGTCCCGCCGAGGCTATCTGGTGCTACGACCAGGCCCTGGAGATTGATCCCGAGAGGGCCGAGACCTGGCTTGACAAAGGGATCGCCCTCTCCGACGTGAACAAGAGGGCCGAGGCGGGCGAGGCTTTCGACCGAGCCATGGCCATCGATCCGGAGTATGAGCCCGCCTGGTATCGGAAAGGGATTCTGGCCTACGGCTCCGGTCGGGTAGAAGAGGCCCTGGACCTCTTCTCTCAGGCCACCGTCCTCGACCCCCAACATGCCGAAGCCTGGAACAACAGAGGATGGCTCCTCCACACCCAGGGCAGAGACGACGAGGCCCTCGATTCCCTCGACCGGGCCCTGGAGGCGAACTCCTCCCTCGTGGACGCCTGGAACAACAAGGGCGTGGTCCTCTCGGCCCTGGACAGGAATGAAGAGGCACTGGCCTGCTACAACAGAACGATAGAGCTGGACTCCGATCACGTCAACGCCTGGAACAACAGGGGGGCCGCCCTCTACAACCTGGGACGTTACGAGGAGGCGCTCGGCTGCTACAATCGGGCTCTGGAAATAAACCCGGGCTTCGTTGACGCCAAATCGAACAGGGCGGCGGTCCTCCGGAGATTGCATCAAGGGTGAAGGCCGATGCCGGGAGAATATCCCGAAAGACCGCCAAATGGACGGGCGCCCCAAAGATCGCAGCAGAGGTGAAGTCGATGCTGGGAGAAGATCCCGAAGGGCTGATACCTAAGATTGCGGCACCCTTCATCTCGAAACGGATTTTAGTGGGAATAATACGCAAAGTATTTCAGGCATAGGGCGAAAGTGAGTCGTTACTATGATGAATGGAATCAGGACTACCCTACTTTTGGCCAGCCTCACCGGGCTGATGCTTCTGATCGGGGGAGCCCTGGGGGGGAGGGGCGGCATGATCATAGCCCTCCTCTTCTCCCTGGTGATGAACATGGGGACGTACTGGTACAGCGACAAGATCGTCTTGAAGATGTACCACGCGAGGGAGGTGACCCCCGCCGAGTCGCCGGAGCTGTACGGGATCGTCCGGAGTCTCGTCGATCGGGCGAAGATGCCCATGCCCAGGGTCTACATTGTGGACACCCCCATGGCCAACGCCTTTGCCACCGGCAGGAACCCCGACCATGCCGCCGTGGCCGTCACCACCGGCATAATGAGGATTCTGGATAGAAATGAGTTGGAGGCGGTCGTAGCCCACGAGCTATCCCACGTCAGGAACAGGGACACCCTGATCAGCTCCGTGGCCGCCACCATCGCCGGCGTAATCACCTTCATCGCCAATATGGCCCAGTGGTCTCTCATCTTCGGGGGCGGAAACGACGAGGACGGGGGCAACATCGTCGGAGTCCTGGCCATGGCCATCCTGGCGCCGATAGCGGCCCTCATCATCCAGATGGCGATATCCCGGTCCCGGGAGTTCGGGGCCGACGCCGGGGGGGCGGATCTCTCGGGCCATCCCCTGGCTCTGGCCAGCGCCCTCTCCAAGCTGGAGACGGCATCTGGAAGGGTCGCTGCCGACGTCAACCCCACCACCGCTCACATGTTCATCGTCAACCCCCTCAAGGGCAAGAAGCTCGCCTCCCTCTTCTCCACCCATCCCAGCACCGAAGAGAGGATCGCGCGGCTCTCTGCGATGCATTAGAGCTCTCTGATGATCTCTGCCCGACTTCATGAGGGCAGAGATCCTTGGCCCATTCCGGGGTCATGAGGGCAGAGGCAATTTCGTATTTTGAGATCCGAGGAATACGGAAATCCGATGATGACGCAAAAATAATTGAAACGTTAAGAAGAGAGAAATCCTCGATGACCCCTGAGATAATAATTATATTTTTGCTTGTAATCGCCAACGGCATCTTCGCCCTCTCCGAGATAGCTGTCGTCTCCTCCCGGAAGGCCAAACTACAGCAGATGAGAGAGGAGGGGAACTCGGGATCCAAAACCGCTCTCGATCTCGCAAATGAGCCCACCCCCTTCCTCTCGACGATCCAGATCGGGATAACTCTGGTAGGAACTCTGGCAGGGGCCTTTGGAGGCGCCACCATCGCCGAGGAGCTGGCCCTGGTGATGGAGGGGATTCCGGCCCTGGCACCCCACAGCCAGATCTTCAGCATCGGGATCGTGGTGGTGGGGATCACATATCTGACCCTGGTCCTGGGAGAGCTGGTTCCCAAGAGGGTGGCCTTGAGCAACCCCGAGAAGATCGCCTCTGTAGTCGCCTCGCCCATGAGCCTCCTCTCCAGGATCGCCGCCCCCCTGGTCTTCGTGCTGAGCGCCTCGACCAACCTGGTGATAAAGCTCCTTGGGGTGAGACCGAGCGATGAGCCACCGGTAACCGAGGAGGAGATAAAGATCCTGATAGACCTGGGCACCGGGGCCGGGATCTTCGAGGAGGCGGAGAAGGAGATGGTGAAGAGGGTCTTCCGGCTCGATGATCGAAGAGTTGCAACCTTGATGACCCCGAGGTCGAAGATAGTATGGCTGGAAGTCGATGACACGCCGAAGACGGTCCGGGAGAAGGTATCTGGCAGGCCCTACTCCTTATTTCCCGTATGCGAGAACGACCTGGACAACGTCATCGGGGTGGTCCAGGCAAAAGACCTGATCTTGTGCGCCGAGAAAGAAGAGAAATTCGATCTCGCAGGAGCCGTCCTTCCACCGCTCTTCGTTCCCGAGAGCATGAGAGTCTTGAAGGTTCTGGAGCGGTTTAAGAAGACCGGAATACACCTGGCCATCGTGGTGGACGAGTATGGAGCGGTGCAGGGGATTGTGGCGCTCATAGACATTCTCGAGGCCATAGTGGGGGACATCCCGGACATCGAAGAGCTGACAGAGCCCTCGATAAAGCAGAGGGAGGACGGCTCCTGGCTCGTAGACGGCATGCTGCCGATAGACGAGTTCAAGGAGGCCTTCGGGATAGACAAGCTGCCCGAGGAGGAGGGCGGCCTCTATCAAACCATTGGAGGATTTGTAATCATACACTTCGAGCGCATCCCCTCCTCCGGGGACCACTTCGACTGGGGGGATCTCCGCTTCGAGGTGGTGGACATGGACTACAACCGGGTGGATAAGCTCCTGGTAGTGCCCTTGAATGATGGGAAGCAGGGATCTTGAAGAGATGGCAGGATGATGAGCAGGGATCTTGAATAGATGCTAAAAAACCATCGGCCTCGATAGAGGGAGATGGTCAGGGCTGGGCGACGATCAAAAGGAGGCGAGGTGGGATCGATTCGCCCAATCCCGGTGATCTTCACCATTTGACCATCGACGAAAACCTTTATATAATTACCTGTGGTTACTAACTATCAATTACCTTTTGAGTGATCAGTTTGGATCCCATGGAGATTCTGGACATACTGGGGAACGAGAACCGCAGAAGGATCCTCCAGCTTCTATCCTTCCGCCCCTTCTACTTCAACGAGATGGCAAAGAGGCTCGACCTGGGCCCCAAGGCGGTGATAGACCATCTGGAGATGCTGGAGCGGGCGGGGCTCGTAGAGTGCTACCGGGACGAGCGGAGGCGGAAGTACTTCAGGATAGCCGACAACGTCGTCCTGGAGGTGGCCTTCTCTCCCCACTCCTACGGGATCAGGACCTATCGACCCGAGGACCCTCAGAGGTCCGCGGCACCGGGAGCCAGGGTAGATGAGGTGGGGGATCAGGTCATGCCCAAAAGATCGAGGGCCAGCTCGCCGGGAGCTGGTTCGCCGAGACCAGGTCCTCCGGGACCCAGCTCGTCGGGACTCAGTTCGTCCAGATATGGTTCTCCGAAACCCGGTTCTTCGGGAGCCAGTACATCGGGAGCCGGTTCCCCCTCCCGGGACCGGAGCCGACCCGAGGAGCTGGACGGGATCTGCTCCCGGCTCCGGGAGCTGGAAGATGAGAGGCTCCGGCTGAGAGGGCTCATGGAGAAGATCGCCTCTGAGGAGATCTTGATCAGGAGGCTGGCCTTCGGGCTCATCGAGGAGTGCGCCTCCGATCAGCTGGAGGCTGAAATCCTCATCGCCCTCGTATCCGGCGTCTCCGGGGCCGAGTCCCTGGCCAGGAGACTGGGGATCCCTCAGGCCGTGGTGGAGGAGAAGCTGCAGGGGCTTCTGGCCCAGGGAAAGGTTCAAAAGCGGGACGGCGGTTGGGCCATATGAGCGACTTACCAGGGGCATCGGATCTCGATGGGCATGAATAAGACCATCACTCTCAAGGTGGCGGAAGCCTACCACAGGGACGTGGGCAGGGGCATCGCAAGGCTGGCCCAGGATCTCATCGGCGAGATGGATCTCGAGGGGGGCGCGGTGGTGGAGATCCAGGGGAAGAAGACCACCGCCTACGCCGTGGTCTGGCAGAGCTCTTCCAAGGAAGCGAAGGACGTCATCAGGATTGACGGAAACCTCAGAGGCTACCTGGGCGTCGGGATAGACGACAGGGTCGCCGTAAGAAAGAGCGAGGCTCGGCCCGCCAAGAGGGTCGTCGTCGCCCCCACCACCAGAACGAGGCTCATCGGGGGGCCCCAGTACCTCCTCCGAACCCTCCTGGGCCGGCCCGTGGTCAAAGGCGAGCAGCTGAGGATCGAGATGATCTCCTCGTCCCTGGGCTTCGTGGTGGTGAGCACCGCCCCGAAGGGGCCGGTGGTGGTCGCCGCCGAGACCGAGATCAAGATCCTGAAGGAGACCCTGGAGGAGATGGCGGTGAGGGAGATCTCTTACGAGGACATAGGGGGCCTCACCATGGAGATCAGGATGGTGAGGGAGATGATCGAGCTTCCCCTCCGCCACCCCGAGATATTTCAGAAGTTGGGAATAACCCCACCTCAGGGCCTCCTCCTCCACGGCCCCCCCGGGACCGGCAAGACCCTCATCGCCCGGGCCGTGGCCAGCGAGACCGAGGCGAACTTCATCAGCATCAGCGGCCCGGAGATCACCTCCAGGTTCTATGGAGAGTCTGAGAAGAGGCTCCGGGAGATCTTCGAGGAGGCGGAGAGGTCCGCCCCCTCCATCGTGTTCATCGACGAGATCGACTCCATCGCCCCCAAGAGGGAGGAGGTGGCAGGCGACCTGGAACGGCGGGTGGTGGCCCAGCTCTTATCCCTGATGGACGGCCTCGCCTCCCGGGGCGAGGTGATCGTCATCGCCGCCACCAACAGGCCGAACACCCTCGACCCCGCCATCCGCCGCGGCGGCAGGTTCGACCGGGAGATCGAGATCGGAATCCCCGACAAGAACGGAAGGCTCGAGATCCTCTACGTCCACACCAGGGGGATGCCCCTGGCCGACGGCGTGGACCTGGAGGCGATCGCCGAGATGACCCACGGCTTTGTGGGGGCGGACCTCGCCTCCCTCTGCAAGGAGGCGGCGATGCACACCATAAACAGGCTGATCCCGGACCTGGATTCGGAGGAGGCGATACCAGGCGGGATCCTCGAAGATCTTCTGGTGACCGAGGACGACTTCAGATTCGCCCTCAAGATGATCGAGCCCTCGGCCATGAGAGAGGTCTTCGTGGAGGTGGCGGAGGTCCGCTGGGACCAGGTGGGGGGCCTGGACCGGGCGAAGCAGGAGCTGGTGGAGGCGGTGGAGTGGCCCCTCAGCTATCCGGACGCCTTCGAGTCGATCGGGATCAGGCCTCCCCGGGGGGTCCTCCTCCTGGGCCCGCCCGGCACTGGGAAGACCCTCCTGGCCAAGGCCGTGGCCACCGAGAGCGGGGTCAACTTCATCTCGGTGAAGGGGCCGG
>DAINAQ010000071.1:0-5886 GCA_036733325.1 Methanothrix sp. | reverse complement strand
TTGATGGGACAGCGCGGATTTGAACCGCAGTCCAAGCGTCCCAAACGCTCGAGGATGGACCAGGCTACCCTACTGTCCCGCTAAACGGGGCTTGACGCCTCGATGGTATTTAACTCTATTTCAATTCCCGGCGCTTTCAGAGCTATCCGGAGGCATCCGGCCGGCCGTTCTGCCCCCTCTCGATCCGCCTCATCAGATGGAGGGTGGAGAGGCCCCCCAGGAGGGCGAGGAACCAGAGCTGGACCAGTCGGATGAGGATGGTGACCGCGGCGGCATCGTGGATGGGAATCCCCACCGCGCCGAAGAGGGCGGTCATCAGAATCTCCACCAGGCCGATCCCGCCCGGGAGCCCCAGGGGCAGGGTCTGAAAGACGATGACCACCGAGTAGACGGCGAAGATGGCCAGGAGGGGGACGTGGACTTCGAGGGACCGGAAGGCGGCATAGGCCACCAGCTCCAGGCAGAGCCAGCCCGCAAAGGCCCAGGCCAGGCTCTCCAGGAGGGCTCTATTCTTTCGCCTCAGAAGGTCCATGCTCTCCATGAACCCGGCCACCGCCCCTTTGCAAACCTCCCGGTCCAGCTTCCGCCGAAATATCCTCTCCAGGGGGCCGATGGCGGCAGCAACCATCCTCTGGAGCCACCGCTCCTCAAAGCAGATCCCCACGAAGGCAAAGCCTGCCGAGACCGACAGGATCATCATGGCATAGCAGGTGTTGAGGGCCCACCCTGGAACCTGGTTGAGAACGGTCAGGTAGGCGAGCCCCAGGATCATGCCCAGGATGAAGGGGACGGCGGTGATGATCCTGCTGGCGGCGACGGATGCGAAGCTCGCGCCGAAGTTGGAGCTGGAGACTGAGTTGATGCTGGCGCCGCCGGGACTGGGGTTGGAGCTGGTGTCAGAGCCGGCGTGCTTTCTGGAGCCAGAGCTGAAACCGGAGCCAGTGCCGGAGCGGTTGCCAGCGCCGGATCCGGAGCCGGGACCGTCGACGACCTTCCCCAGGAAGTAGATCCGGGCCGTCTCCCCCGAGAAGCTTCCCGTGGGAATTAAGTTGTTCAAGAAGATGCTGGAGAGGTAGATGACGAAGAGGTCTCCGAAAGACGCCCGGCGGTCGAGCTCATCGGCTACTCTCCTCCAGGAGAGGGCGTTGAAGGCCACCATCAGCAGGGAAAGAACCAGGGCCAGAGAGAAGACCGCAAGGCTCACGCCTTCCAGGCTCTCGGCCACCTCCGCGAGCCCCAGGTGGTGGAGGTATGCGAGATAGATCCCAAGCCCGATGAGGACGAGGGCTGACGACTTGCTCAGCTGGATCTTTGGCAGGGCCGTATCGCGGTTCACGCATGCGTTGATGGTATTCCCGCCTATAAGGGTTCTCTTTGCCCACTCTCTCTTCCACCCCTCTTCCACCTCTCTTAGGTGGGGGGACTGGGTCCGATATTCTTGCCCCTTCCTCGAAACCTATTTAAGATCGGTCCTGGATTGTAACGGCTCATGGGAAAGACAGGAAGCGTTGAATGGACCAAGATAAAAGGAAGAAAAGGTCAGATCAGACAGGTGCCCAACGCCGAGGTATCTCACAAGAACCCCGGGCCGCTGCAGAAGTACACCTCCTCCGGAGCGAGGAGAAGGCGGATCGCCAGGTCCGCAAAGGCCGTAGCCGTCAGGTAAAGGCCGATATGGCCTCTCTTCCCTCTTTCGACTCGGTCCTGGTCAGGTACGGCGAGATCGCCCTCAAGGACCCCTGGACCAGGAGGAGCTGGGAGAGGACCCTCGCCTCCAACATCGCGCACGACCTCAGGGAGGCGGGGATCGATCACCAGGTCTCCCTGGAGCGGGGGAGGATCTTCGTCGGAACCTCCGATCCCAGGGCCCCCGGAATCATAGCCGATGTTTTTGGGGTAGTCTCGGCAAGCCCCGTCTGGACCTGCAAGCCCGACCTGAACGCGGTCTCGAAGGTCGCCTCAGATATCGCTGCGGAGCGGCAGCCCGCCTCCTTCGCCATCAGGTCCCGCCGGGGCGGAGGCGAGATATCGAGCAACCAGATCGCCATCTCCGCGGGCGAGGCCGTCCGGGCAAGGACGGGATCCGAGGTGGACCTGACCGACCCCGAGCTGGAGATCTTCATCGAGGCCCGGGAGAAGAAGGTCCTGATCTTCACCGAGATCGTCCGCGGAGTAGGCGGTCTTCCCCTGGGGACTCAGCCCCGGATGCTCGCCCTCATCTCCGGGGGGATCGACTCCCCCGTCGCCGCCTGGATGATGATGCGCAGGGGCTGTCCGGTCTCCCTCCTCTATTTTGACCCCCGGCCCTACGTCGACGCCCTCCCCCAGGCGCTGAAGTCGGCAGAGGTTCTGCGCCGCTGGACCTCCGGGCGAAAGATCGGCTTCATCCGGGTGCCCATGGGAGCCGGGCTCTCCAAGATCGTCTCATCCGAGCCCCGGGCCACCTGCCTCCTCTGCCGCCGGCTGATGTACAGGATCGCAAAGCTGGTGATGGTGGAGGAGGAGGCCTTCGGGGTAGTCACCGGCTACTCCCTGGGCCAGGTAGCCTCCCAGACCCCGGCGAACATCATGGCCGAGCAGTCAGGGCTGGACCTCCCCATATACCACCCCCTCATCGCCCTGGACAAGTCGGAGATCACCGACCTCGCCCGGAAGATCGGCTCCTATAGGGCGACGGCGGACGCCGGGACCTGCACCGCCGCGCCGAAGAGGCCCATGACCAGGGCGAAGGCCGAAGAGATCAGGGCGATGGAGGAGGAGCTGGGGATCGAGGCCATGGCCCACGACCTCTTCGCCGAAAGGGAAAAGACCAGGATCTGATCTTTGGATCCAATCCTGGATACCCGGAAATGATGGTTGATCTGATAAGTTCGGCCGGATTTGAGGGGAACTGAAAATTTGAGGGGAACTGATATCTGTCGGGCAGCGAATATAGTAAAGTCATGGCTGTCCTAAAAAGGGCTGGGATCTTCGCGCTCCTCGGGATATCGACGCTCCTCGTTGCCGTATTTGCCGGAAGTGTAGCGGACGAGGTGTACGGAGATTCGGGGATCACCTACGAGGAGGGCCACCCCACCGCCTACGGTGGAGTTCGGGGGTGTAACCCCCTGAAGTCTCTGGAGATAGCGGGGAAGATCGCCCTGGGATATCTTGAGGAGCTTTTGAAGATTCGATGACTTAAGGGGGTTATGCCCATGTGCAACATATGCGGCTGCTCGATAGATCCAGCCGAGGGGTCTCTCTACGAGAAACATTTCAAATGTCTCAACTGCGGAAACGATTTCAAGGCCACCGGGGTCGCGGTGGGCTGCCCCTCCTGTCGATCGAAGAAGATCAAGAGGGTGAGGTGAAGAGCTCCGACGGAACTTGACCTGGGATGGTTTCGACCATCAGAGTTGGCGGTTGATAGAGCCCGCCAGAACCACGCTCCCTGCCCGCCCCCTGTCGCATACCCGCATGATTTCGCCGCCGGAGGCGCCGCATGATCGCTCTTTCCTTATGGATATGATCCTTCCCAAGCTGCGGACGGATCGATCCAGTACGCACATACTTCCGCCCCATCGAGATCTCATCGATCGGTTATCTCATCGATCGTCATCCATCGCTCTATCCTACCTTAAATCGCTTTATTGCGATATGTATATATAGGAATTTCTCGCTATTAGCCTCGATAAGATGAGGAGATCGGCCATTGATTGGCGCGCCAAGATCCTGGGCGCCCTCTCCGACCCCACCAGGCTGGAGATCATAGAGTTTCTCGGACCAGAGGAGAGGTGCGTCTGCGAGATCGTCCCTGCCTTCAGCAGAGCTCAGTCCACCATATCAAAGCACCTCTCCGTCCTATTCGAGGCGGGGATCCTGGAGAGAAGGATAGAAGGCCAGCGGACCCTCTATAAGGTGAAGAACCCCAGGCTCTTCGACCTTCTGCGAGAGGTTGATGCCCTCGCATTGTACGAGATATCCGAGCTGAAGAAGGCAGAGATGATCCTTATGGATTGCATCAAATGATTTGGCAAATTTGGCATTGACCAAAAATGAACTAAGTTGCCCTCAGCTGAATGTCTATGGAAGTGATCCTCTGAATCCTGAAATCCTCTTTCCACCGCTTGCGGCGGGCATTGAGGCCCTGATGGAGTACCTATCGGCCCACGTCCTCACCTGCCTCATACCGGCCTTCTTCATTGCCGGGGCGATAGCAGCCCTCCTCCAGAGGGAGGCGGTCCTTAAGTACTTCGGAAAGGACGCCCCCAAATGGCTATGCTACAGCGTCGCCTCCACCTCCGGCACCATCCTCGCCGTCTGCAGCTGCACCATCCTCCCCATGTTTGCGGGCATCCACCGCCGGGGGGCGGGGATAGGTCCCGCCACGGCCTTCCTCTTCGCAGGCCCCGCCATCAACCTCCTGGCGGTGGTCCTCACTGCAAGGGTCCTGGGGCTGGAGCTGGGGGCGGCTCGGATCGCCGCTGCCGTCTCCATGTCGGTGATCATCGGCCTGGTCATGGCCGCCATCTTCGATCGAGGACAAAAAGAGGCCGAAGAGACGGAAGCCTGCCAGATCCCTGCCCCCGAAGCTGACGGCGGAGAGGAGAGGCCCGGGTACATCCCCCCAGTTTTTATTGGGGTTTTGGTAGGAGTTCTACTCGCCGCCACCTCGGGCCTCCCCCTCCTGCCCAAGGCCGCCCTGGTCTCGATCCTGGCCCTGGCTTCGGCGCTGCTATTGAACTCGCGCTTTACCCGGATGGAGAAGTCCTCGTTCTTCGGTGAGACCTGGTGGCTGGCCAAGAGGATATTTCCCCTCCTCCTGGTGGGCACCTTCATAACCGGAGTCATCGGCTACTTCTTGCCTGTAGACCTGATCCGGACGGTCTTCGGCGAGAGCGACTTCGTCGCCTGCCTAGTCGCTTCGGTGGTGGGAGCTCTGCTCTACATGCCTACCCTCCTGGAGGTCCCTATCGTAGGGACGATGTTCGGCTACTCCTCGGGGACGATGGCTCCGGGCCCGGCCCTGGCCCTCCTTTTGGCGGGGCCCTCCATGAGCCTGCCGAACATGATCGTCATCTGGCGGATCATCGGATCGAAGAGGGCGTCCGTCTACATCTCTCTCGTGGTCCTACTCTCGACGGCGATGGGGATGATTTATGGGGCGATAGCATAATGACTTCTTAAATCAAGATAGATCCAAGGATGGTAGAAGAATATGGTGAAGATAGAGGTTCTGGGAACGGGCTGTGCCAAGTGCAAATCCCTGGCGAAGAACGTGGAGAAGGCGGTGGCCGAGGCCGAAGTCGAGGCCGAGGTGGTGAAGGTGGAGAGCCTGAGCGAGATCATGAACCGGGGCGTAATGATGACCCCCGCCCTCTTCATCGACGGCGAGGCCGTCGCCGTAGGGAGGGCGCCATCGGTGGCGGAGATAAAGGGGATGCTCCTCAAGAGGTAGCCGAAGAGGGGAGGACAGACGGCGGCTTTGCGATCTTGACCTGTCTGAGATTCAGAAGGAAAGATCCCCCAAATCCGTCTGACCTCATGCGCGGCCAGGCTTGACGGCGCTGACTTTTATGCTGGCGATCCTCCTCTCAATCTCCTCCGGCTCTTCTCCCTCGGTCTTGAGGCGGTCCAGTAGAGCCCGGCCCATCGGATCGCTGGTCACGCAATCCAGAGAGAAAGCCGATTCATCTATCACCCTGACCTCCCCAAATCCCGCAGAGGATATCGAGTCCAGATATTCGTCTTTCAGGGCAGCTCCGGCGATACAGCCGACATAGGCCTCGACCGACTCTCGGATGGACCTCGGCAGTTCACCCAGCAGAACGATATCTGAGACGGCAAGCCTTCCGCCGGGCCTGAGAACCCGATGGGCCTCTCTGAAGGCTGCCCTCTTGTCGGGGA
>DAINAQ010000070.1:0-5896 GCA_036733325.1 Methanothrix sp. | reverse complement strand
GTCCTCTGATCCTTCTTGAGGACGATCTCCACCTTCAGCCCAGGCTTTATGTCCTTTCTATTCTTGCCGTCCATGCTCCTCCGAGGTCGTCCGGGCCGGGACCGAATCCCCGCCCCTCGCCAGCCGCATTTTACTCGGCCTCTCCCTCGATCTCCAGGAGGAGGAGCTCGAAGACCAGGGTCTTTCCCGCCAGGGGGTGGTTCGCGTCGAAGACGACGGCGTCTTCGGCCACCTCGGCCACCGTCAGCTGGAGGCGCTGCTTGTCTTTGGAGAACTCGATCCTCGAGCCGATCTGCGGGTCCAGGTCCGGCGGGAGCTCCTGCCGGTTGATCGTGATCAGAAGCTCTTCCTTTCGGGGGCCGTACCCCTTCTCCGGGGGGATGGTGACCGTCTTCGCCTCCCCCGGCTTCATCCCCAAAACCGCCTCCTCGAAGCCGGGGATGACCATGCCCTTGCCGATGGTGAACTTCAGCGCCCCGTGGGTCTCGGAGGAGTCGAAGACCGTCCCGTCCTCGAAAGTGCCCTTGTAGTGGAGGCTCACCGTGTCCCCCTCTTTTGCCGTCTTCATGCGAGTCGCTCCATATCTGATTCTGTATCAGTATCCTTCGTGATTTAAAGACATCTATCGCCAAAAAGTCTCGAAACCTCGACCTCGGGTCCAACCTGAGGTCTACCCGAGGTCAAAGCTTAGGTCTACCTGAGATCTCGTGCTTTGGGGTGGGGCGACGCCCCCGGATCTCCCTTATGCCAGCTCCGACCCGGATTCTGATCCGACGATATCCACCAGCTCGATCTCAAAGACGAGATCCTTGCCTGCCAGAGGGTGGTTTGCGTCCAGAATTAAGGAATCCTCCGTCACCTCCGCCACCACCACCTGGAGCATCTGGTCGCGAGACTGGCCAATCTGGAGGATCTGGCCCACCTGGGGATCGATCTCCGGGGGCATGCATCCCCTCTCCAGCTCCATCACCATATCTTCGCGGCGGGGGCCGTACGCCTCCTCGGCGGGGATCTTGACCGTCTTCCTCTCGCCGGGGCTCATCCCCAGGGCCGCCGCCTCAAATCCGGGGATCACCATCCCCTTTCCCAGGGTGAACTCCAGGGGGTCTCTCTCCGCTGAGCTGTCGAAGACCGTCCCGTCTTCGAATTTGCCGGTGTAATGAACTTTGACGGTATCGTCGGCCTTTGCCTTTTCCATCTTCAAATCTCCTCATCTGGGGTTTGAAATCCGCAAGATATGTAGCTGGCGGTTTCCCCCGAAAATTGAGCCGGGATCTCTTTTCACGGAGGGGAAAATCCGGCAGAGCTTCCCTTCAGGAGGCAAATCCGATTCGGTCCGGTAAGGAAGAAGTTAGAGAGAGAAGAGATGAAAGAATAAGAGAAGGTGAGCAGGGTCGGTGAGGAAGGGAAAGGGGACGCAGAAGAAAGGGTGTAGGGGAAGGAGAAGAAAGAGGGGAAGCGGAAGAAAGGGAGAGGGATAGGAGGAAGGGAGAGCGAAGGGGAGGAAGAGAGGTGAGGGAGCTCCTCTCAGGCAGCGTCGGCGGCGTAATAGTAGTACTCCCCCGACTCCCTCTGGGACCGGTCCAGCCTCGAATTGGGCTTGTTCACCCGGGGGCGGCGGGTGTCCTCATCCCTCCGGAAGGTGATCCCGATCCCCTTCAGGAAGCGGTTCATCCCCTCCCTCATCTCCACCGGGGGATGGGCGACGCCTCTTTTGCCCTGCTCCCCCTCGAAGACCATCAGCTTCTCGGACAAAAGGTCAATGAGGTAGATGTCGTGGTCGACGACCAGGACCGACCGCTCGGCGCTCTCAGCGTACCGCCTCATGACTTTGGCCGCCATCATCCTCTGCTCCACGTCCAGGTGGGCCGAGGGCTCGTCCAGGAGGTACAGGTCCGCCTCCCGGCTGAGGCAGCCCACGATGGCCACCCTCTGAAGCTCGCCCCCGGAGAGCTCGTCCATGGACTGGTCCAGAAGCTTCTCCAGCCCCATGGGCTTTACGAACTCGGACTGGTAGATGCTGGAGTCGAACTCCGGGGTGACCTTCCGGAGGAAACCCTGGACCGAGAGGTCGCCTTCGGCCTTGAGGTACTGAGGCTTGTAGGAGACCTTCAGCTTCAGGTCGACTTTGCCCGTCGTCGGCTCCTCCACCCCCGCCAGGATCTTGATGTAGGTGGTCTTGCCGATCCCGTTCGCCCCCAGGATGCCCACCACCTCCCCCTTCCTGATCTCCCCCCGCTCCGCCTCCAGGACGAACCTCGCGTAGCTCCTGGTGAAGGGCTGGTACTCGGCGAGGAGGGGTACGTCCTTTTCGGCCCGGGGGGCGTGGACCTCGAAGACGATGGGCTCGGACCGGATCCTGATGTTCTCCTCGGGGAGGTACCCCTTGATGTACTGGTTTATGCCCACCCTCACCCCCTTGGGCCGGGTTATCACCCCGTAAGCCCCCGGAGTCCCGTAGACGACGTGGACGTTCTCGGCCAGAAGGTCCAGCAGGGCCAGGTCGTGCTCCACCACCATCACCGCCTTCGTCTCCGCCAGCTCGCCGATGGCTCTTGCGGCGTTGATCCTCTGGTAGATGTCCAGGTAGGGGCTGATCTCGTCGAAGAAGTAAACGTCGGCATCCCGAGCGGCACAGGCGACGATGGCCACCCGCTGAAGCTCGCCGCCGGAAAGGCTCGATATCTCCCGGTCCATCAAGGGGGCGAGGTTGAGCCTCTCCACCAGGGCCGGGAGGGCTCCCCGCTCGTCGGTCTTATCCAACAGGCCCCTGACGGTCCCCGAGTAGCTTTTTGGTATCCGGTCGACGTACTGGGGCTTGTAGGCGGTCTTCACCCCCCTCTCGACCACCCGCCTCAGGTAGTCGCCCAGAGCGGAGCCGGCGGTGCTCTCGATCACCTCTTTCCAGGAGGCGCCCCTTCCCAGGTTGGGGGCCAAAAGCCCCGAGAGGATGGCCACGGCGGTGCTCTTCCCGATCCCGTTCGCCCCCAGAAGGCCCGTCACCTTCCCGGCCGCGGGGACGGGGAGGCCGTAGAGGGCGAATCCGTTCTTGCCGTAGCGGTGGGTGGGGTTCTCCAATTCGTCGGGGAGGTTGATGATGGTGATCGCCCCAAAGGGGCACTTGCGGACGCAGATCCCGCAGCCGACGCAGAGGTTCTCGGTGATGGCGGGCTTTCCGTCGACGAAGGTGATGGTCTCGTCCCCGGTCCTCACCGGCGGGCAGAAGTACTCGCACTCCCGGGCGCATTTTCGAGGCTGGCACCGATCCCGGTTGATTACAGCGATCCTCATCAAGTCCACCCGGTTTCAGTTGAGGAGTAGGGTCCAGGTAACCAGCCACAGGTCGACGGCTATGAACTCGACGTAGAACCAGTCCTTGGTCTTGAAATCCTCGACGTTGATCTTCAGAAGGGGGAGGGTGAACTTCTGGATGTAGAAGTTGATGGCTAACACCAGAGTCATCACGAAGTACCAGGGATAGGTCATCCCCACCGCCCCCTCCTCGGGGACCCCGGTCCCGAAGAGCGAGAAGCTGGCAAAGCCGTAGACCACTCCCAGGACGGCGGGGTAGAGGGTCATGACTATCCCCTCGACCCTGGACTTCTTCCGCTCCTCCGCCACCTTCTTGTTCGTGGTCCTGGTCTGGTCGCCATTTCCCGGCGAGTCTTCTGATGAGACTGATGCTGCTTTTTGAGCGCTCCTGGACTTTTTCCTCTTCTTGGCCATGGGATCCTCCCTCCCCAGGGACGCATCATATCATAATAGCGTTTTGGTCTGAAGGTCGGTCCCTTTTCGCCACCATGCCCCGGTCCAAGGCAAAGTCCAAGTAGTATTGAGTCAAAAAGCTCCAGGATGTGTGCGCTCATCGTCGCAGACTCGTCGGTGTTCATATGCGGGAAGGCCCTTGAGGGAGAGGTGGTCACGGTTCCCGGAGTCGAAACGGAGCTGAAGGACATCCGCTCCCGCATGCGGCTTCAAATATCCGGGGTCAGGATCGAGCACCCTACCGCCGATGCGCTGGAGAGGGCGAGGGCCGCGGCCCTCGATAGCGGCGACATCGCCGTCCTCTCCGGGGTGGACCTGGAGCTTCTGGCCAAAGCCCTGGAGCTCTCCGCACGGCTCGCCACCGACGATTACGCTCTGCAGAACGCGGCCCTGCACCTGGGAATAGAGGTGGAGACCGTGGCCCAGCCCCGGATCCGGAAGATCGTGAGGAGGACCTCGAGGTGCGTCGGCTGCGGCAGGCCCTTCCAGGGAGAGGAGTGTCCAGTCTGCGGCACGCCAGCCAGAAAGAGAAAGGGGGTCAAAGATGAAAAATATCGATAGTCTGATTGAGAAGACCGCCGAGCTGAAGGCGGAGGGATTGGTAGAGGGGCAGATCGCCGAGGAGCTGAACGTATCTCGAGAGACGGTCACCTGGCTGTTGACCCACGGCGAGAAGAGGTCCGGGGTCCAGGGGCCAAAAGACGTCTCCGTAGACTGGAGCGCCATCGGAAAAAGCTCCATACGGCTCAGGCATGTCTGCCAGGCCCTGACCGACATGATCGATGAATGCCTGGCGTGCACCGACGCCGACGTGGAGGTCGTGGTGGGGATCGCTCTCAGCGGCGTGCCCCTGGCCGGCATGGTGGCCGAGGAGCTGAATGCGGAGCTGGCGGTCTACACTCCCACCAAGCAGAGGTGGTCCCAGGAGAAGGGGGAGACGGAGTTTCGGGGGACCTTCAGCACCAACTTCTCGGACGTCTGCGACGCCGAGTGCGTCATCGTCGATGACGTCATCACCTCCGGGAGGACCCTGGAGGAGGCGGTGGAGGAGCTGAACGAGCACGGCGCATCCACCAACGCCATCGGCGTCCTTCTGGACAAGAAGGGGATCGACGAGATCCTGGGGGTCCCGGTCACATCCCTCCTCCAGATCATCAGGGTGAACTGAAACCTTCAGGCCCGGGCGGTCCTGGAGCCGATCCCCCGGAGATCCTGGATCAAACTCTTCCATCCGAAATCCTGCACCCTAAAAATTTATATGCACATTCGACCTATTACAACCAGGAGGATCATCATGAGTCTGAGAACTTCTCATCTCGTCCCGTTAGCAGCTCTGATGCTGCTTTTCGTCCTGGCCCTGCCGGCCTGTGGAGATGACGGCTCGGCGGCCCAGGCTTCGAACTTCGTCACGGTGACCTATAAGGCCCTGGACCCCATCAAACTCGGCGAAGAGGCGAAGCCCCTCTACGAGGTTGGCGCCTACTTCAGGCACAAAGACCTTCGAGAGATCGCCGCCCGACAGAAGGCGCCCTTCGTCGTCCCCTCAGAGACCGGGCAGGAGCCCAACCATCTCAGCAGGGAGGCCAATCCCCTTTACGATGTGGCCTCTTACTTCAGGATAAAGGAGGTCCGTGAGATCGCCGCCCGGGAGAAGGCGCCCTTCGTCGTCCCCTCGGAGACGGGCCAGGAACCGAATGAGCTCGGCACGGAGGCAAAGCCCCTCTACGAGGTTGGCGCCTACTTCAGGCACAAAGACCTTCGAGAGATCGGATCGAAGGAGAAGAAGGGCTTTATAGTCCCATCGAAGATCAGAGCCTGAAGGCAGGGCCGGGGAGGAAGAGACCAGCGTCTCTGAGGCTGGCAGATCGCCGCCTCAGAGATGCTTCTGAATTTTATTGGCCAGGGTGGTCTTGGGGTAGGCTCCCACCAACTGGTCGGCCAGCTCCCCATTCTTGAAGACGAGCAGGGTGGGTATGGCCATGATCCCGTACTTGCTGGCGGTCTTCATGTTCTCGTCGACGTTCAATTTTCCGAAGACGACCTTCCCCGCCATCTCTCTGGCCAGCTCGTCGAGGACCGGGGCGACCATCCTGCAGGGTCCGCACCACTCCGCCCAGCAGTCCACGATGAC
>DAINAQ010000069.1:0-5970 GCA_036733325.1 Methanothrix sp. | reverse complement strand
GACGGGTCGATCCTGATCACCTCGTCGTAGCACTTGATCGCCTCGAAGAACTCGCCCCTCAGGTATTGGGCGGACCCCAGGTTGTACCAGGCGATCCCGTAGTCGGGATTTATCTCGATCGCCCGGTCATAGCTGGCGAGGGCCACGTCCATCCTCCCCAGATCGACGAGGGCCACCCCCAGGTTATTCCAGGCGAGGTAGAACGATGGATCGACCTCCAGGGTGGAGTTGTAGGCTTCCACCGCCTCTTCCAGCCTTCCCAGGTCGCGAAGTGCCCTGCCCCGGTTGTACAGGGCGAGGACGAGGGGGGGGTCGATCTCCAGGGCCCGGTTGTAGCATTCCAGGGCCTCCTCAACCCTCCCCAGGTCGTGGAGGGCGAGCCCCCTGTTGTTCCAGGCCAGAGCATAATCCGGATCGACGGCGATCGCCGAGTCGAAGCTCTCGACCGCCTCCTCGTACCTTCCCAGGACGCCGAGAAGAAGACCCCTCTCGTTCCAGGCGGCTTTGTCCTGAGGATCGACGGACAGAGCCCCATCGAAGCGCTCGACCGCCTCCTCGGTTCTGCCCAGGGACCGGAGGGCTTCCGCCGCTCCCTTCCAGGACCCCGTGAGGTTCGAGTTTATCCTCAGGGCGGAATCGAAGCATTCCAGGGCCTCTTCGTTCTTTCCCAGTCCCCGGAGGGCGCTGCCCTTATTCTGCCAGGCCTCGGCGAGGTTCGGGTCGTAGCTGAGGGCCCGGCCGAAACAGTCCGCAGCCTCCTGGTACCTGCCCAAAACCCCCAGGATCAGCCCCTTGTTGTTCCATGCTTTCTGGTTTTTGGGTTCTATGGCCAGCGACCGGTCGTAAGCCTGGAGGGCCTCATCGATCTCGCCGAGAAAGGAGAGGGCGTTTCCCAGCTCATACCAGGCCTTCCCGTTCTCCGGATCGATCTCGAGGGCCTGATCGAAGGATTCTGCCGCAAGCTCTCGATCGCTGAGGTTGTAGAGGGCGATCTCCCCCCGCAAGATCCACGCTTCGGCCAGGTCCGAATCGATCTCCAGAGATCGGTTCAGGGACTGGAGGGCCAGGTCGATTCTGCCCTCCCCATAAGAGCGGTTCGCCTCCTGGAGATGGTCCAGAGCCGAAGGCTCATCGCATTCTGCGGGAAGGGCCAGGGCGAGGGCGAGGATGAGCAGGAGAAGGGCGAAGACTCTCATCAGAGGCCTGATCCCTCTGGTCTTCGATATATCTTTTGGTGGCATCATAACTCTTGGTGGCGCATTCCCTTGGTGGCACCACTTGGCCGCACCTCCGCTAGGCCCGGCCGGAGACAAGGGAGATGGCGGGCGGGCTTCTTTATTCTACGACGAGCTGAGCTCGATGAACCTGTCGTAGGACTCGACCGCCTCCCGGTGCCGGCCCAGCTTGTAGAGGTCGTCCCCCTTCCGGTTCCAGATCCTCGCGTCGTCGGGATCGAGGGCCAGGGCTCGATCGTAGCTTTCTACAGCCTCTTCATATCGACCCAAGCCTTCGAGGGCCGTTCCCCTGGTGTACCAGACCTCGGCGGAGTCTGGACTGATCTCCGTCGACCGGTTGTAGCTCTCCACCGACTCTTCCAGCCTTCCCAGGGTCTGCAGGGTCTGGCCCCTCTCGTACCAGACCGTCGCATTGGACGGATCGATCTCCACCGCCCGGTCGAATGATTCCAGGGCTTGGGCTTGCCGATTCATGCCCAAGAGCAGGTGCCCGCTCCTCGCCCAGGCCTGGGCCGAGGTCGGATCTACCTCCGCCGCCCTCTCGTAGCAGGCGAGGGCCTCCTCGCTCCTTTCCATCCCCTCCAGGACCGAGCCCTTCCGGAGCCAGGAGGCCGGGTTCGAGGGATCTGCCTGGAGAGCTCCGTCGTAGCAGGCGAGGGCCTCCTCTCCCCGCCCCAGACCCTCGAGGGCGGCTCCTTTGGCCTGCCAGGCCTCCGCCAGGGTTGGGTCCGTGGAGATCGCCTCGTCGAAGGAGGCGATCGCGTCCTCGAACCTTCCGGCCCTGATGAGGGCGAGGCCCCTCTCATACCGTGCCCGGACATCCAGGGGATCGAGGGCGATGGCCCGGTCGTACGACTCGATGGCTTCGGCCGTCATTCCGGCCTCTGCCATGACGCCGCCCCTACCGATCCAGAGCTCCTTCTCCGAGGAATTCATCCCGATGGCCTGATCGTAACAGACTATCGCCTCCTCGAACCTCTCCAGGGCGGCGAGGGCGAGGGCCTTGCCCTGCACTGCCTTCAGGTCCACCGGGTCGATCTTCAGGATCTCATCGTAACAGGCCAGGGCCTCCTGGAACCTCTCCAGGCGGCGGAGGGAATCGCCCTTCCCCTGCATGGCCTCCAGGTCAGTCGGATCGTCCTTCAGGACTGTATCGTAGGAGGAGACGGCGCCGTGGTAGTCTCCCAGCATGAGTTGGACCCGACCCCGGCTCCGCCAGACCCCTTCATACGAGGGATCGATCTCGATGACCTGGTCGTAACACTCGGAGGCGTTGACGAAATCGCCGAGCATCTGGTGGGCCAACCCCTTCTGGTACCAGGCCTTCGCCGCGAAGGGGCTCACCTCTATCACCTTCTCATAGCAGTCTATGGCCTCGTCGTACCTGCCCAGGCTGTAGAGGGCGTCCCCCTTGCCGTAACGATCGATCTCGATCACCCGGTCGTAGCAGTATATGGCGTCCTCGTACCTTCCCAGGCTGGAGAGGACCACCCCCTTGTTGTACCAGAGGGAGACGTCCGAGGGGCTGATCACCAGGGCCTGGTCGTAACATTCGATCGACTCCTCAAACCTCCCCAGGTCGTAGAGGGCGAGCCCCTTCAGCCGCCATACCTCGGGATAAGAGGGGTCGACCTCGATGACCCGATCGAATCCGTCGACGGCCTCCTCCAGCCTGCTGGTGTTGTAGAGGAGAAGACCCCGGTTGTACCAGATGTCCGGGTCGTCGGGATCGAGGGCGATGGCCCCGTCGTAGGATTCGACCGCGTCCTCGTACAACCCCAAGCCGGAAAAAGCGTCGGCTCTGCCCCGCCAGGCGTCGACCCGGGAGGAGTTGATGGCGATCGCCTGGTCGTAGCAGGTGACCGCCTCCCCAAAGCTCCCCAGCCGGTAGAGGGCCACCCCCTTGTTGTACCAGGCGTTCTCGTAGCCGGGATCGATCCCGATGACCTGCTCGTAGCAGCTCACCGACTCATTGTACCGGGCCAGGCCATAGAGGGTGTTGCACTTGTTGTTCAGGACGTCCGTCCGGCGGGGGTCCGCCTCCAGAGCCTTTTCGTAGCATCCCAGAGCCTCCTCGTACCGCCCGAGCCTGCTCAAGGCAAGCCCCTGATTGTACCAGGCGTCGCCGTCAGCCGGGTCGGTCTCAATAACCCGGTCCAAGGAGACGATCGCCTCCTCAAACCTCCCCAGGTCGAAGAGGGCGAGCCCCCGGTTGTACCAGACGTCCCTGTAGCCGGGATCTATCTCGATCAGACGGTCGTAAGCCTCCACCGCCTCCTCGCCCCTTCCCAGCCGCTGCAGGACGACCCCCTGGTTGTACAGGGCGTTGGAGTAACCTGGATCGATCTCCACCGCCCTCCGATAGCAGACCAGGGCATCATCCAATCTATCCAGGCTGAAGAGGGCGTTCCCCTTGTTGTTCCAGACCGCGACCAGGGACGGGTCGATCTTCAGAGCCTGGTCGTAACATGCGATCGACTCGTTGTATCTGCCCAGGCCGAAGAGAGAGAGACCCTTGTTGTACCAGGCCGGATAATACTGGGGGTCGATCTCTACGGCGGCATCGTAGCATCGGTCCGCCTCCTCGTACCTTCCCAGGCTTGCCAGGACGATCCCCTTGTTATACCAGACGTCGGTGCTGGAGGGGTCGATGGCTATGGCTCGATCGTAGCATTCCAGGGCCTCCTCGGGCCGTCCCAGGCTCGCCAGGGCGAAGCCCTTGCCGTGCCAGGGGGCGGGGTCCGATCCGTCGATGGTGATGGCGAAGTCGTAGCATTCGATCGCCTCCTCGTACCTCTCCAGGCCGCTGAGGGCGAGCCCCTTCTGGTACCAGACCTTGCCCTGGACGGGATCGATCACCAGAGCCTCATCGTAGGTCGAAACCGCCTCCTCGTACCTGCCGAGATCGCTGAGGACGAGCCCCCGCGCCCGCCAGAAGTCCGGGTCGGTGGAGTTGAGCTCGATGGCGCGGTCGTAGGATTCCAGGGCCCGATCGTACCTCCCCAGGGCCTGCTGGACGAAGCCCTCGCTGTACCAGATATAGGGGTCTGAGGGGTCGATCGCCAGGGACCGATCGAAACACTCCCCCGCCTCCTCGAACCTCCCGAGATCGCTGAGGATGTACCCCTTGAGGTTCAGGGCGTCCGGATAGCCAGGATCGATGTCCAGAGACTTGTTCACATAAAGGAGAGCTAGATCGTAAGATTGGTTGTTGTAGAAGCCAATGGCCTTGCCCAGCCATCCTCCAGACTGGTCGTCTCCGGCGGCCGGAGGTGGACAGATCACCAGGATGACCAGAGCTGAAAGGGCCCAGAGCTTCATGACCGATTATATCGCTCTATGTATCGATATATTTTGTGGTTTGAAAGAAGGATAGCGTCAGCCCGCTCAGCTCCAACCGCACAACCTGTAGACAGAGGATGGGCGAGGAGGCCCTCGGGAGCCGAGAAACCGCCCGAGGAATCGAGGAAGCTATAGCCGCCTCCAGGAAGCTCCCGGAAAAGCTGAGAAGATAATCATGCATGGAACGCGTAGAGGCCGGGAAGCCCGCCGGGGTCACTTTCCGGCCGGGGAGGACGGGGAAAGCGTCTTCTTCATCAGAAGGGCGGCCTTCCCGGGGCCGTAGTATCCCTCGAGGAGGGCGACCTTCTCGTAGCCCAGCTTCTCGTAGAGGGCGACTGCCTCCCGGTTCTCCACCGAGACCTCCAGGAGGGCGGCCCCGGCCCCCTGAGAGGCGAACTCCATCTCCAGGGCCTCCATCAGCCTTCTGCCTACCCCCTCTCCCCGACGCTGGGGGAGGACGTTCAAGGTCACCACCTTCCCCCACCCGCCGCTGACGAACCCACTCACGAAGCCGGCAAGAGCGCCGTCCTCGGCCACCAGGGTCGTCGCCTCCGCGACGAGGAGGGAGAAGGTCTGGGGAGGGAAGGCGAGGTCGGGAGAGAAGCAGGCCCTCTCCGCGGCCAGGATCGAGGGGAGATCCCCGGCCTCCGCCCTCCTGATCCTCATCTCCTGATCCTCATATCTTCCCAACACCTTCAGCTCTTCCCCGGCGCCTTCAGCTCTTTCTTGAGACCTCTTTGACCACCTCGGTGTAGGCCCCGAAGACGGCCGGGATGTCGACGGTGCCCACCACGTCCACGATCCCCATGGCCGCGATCACCTTTCCCTCCCCATCCTTTATGGGGGCGACGGATACGGGAATTCCCTTATAAACCCCGCTCTTGGGCACCGTCCGCGATGCCTTCCCCGAAGCCATCACCTCTTCGAGGACCGGTCCCGAATACTCCTGGTCGAGGACCTTGCCCTCCTCCACCCTCACCCCGGGGGAGCCCAGGCTCCTCATGGTGACGGGAAGGCCCAGGATCTGGTTCACGGCCAGGGCGATGGGGGCGAGGTCTTTCGACTCCGACTTCTCCGAAATTACCAGCTCAGCCATGATTGAGTCTCAGGCTCTGGTTGTTGATATAGTCTGCCCCTCGGCGCTTTCGCGACCTCGGAGCTTCACAAACCCAAGAGCTGCGCAATCTCAGCGCTTCGCCAGGAACCGGGCCTGAAAGCCGTGGTACTTGGCAAACCCCTCTGCATCCCTCTGGCTCAGGGTCCGGCTGTCGAAGGAGACCATCTCCTGGTCGTATATGGCGTCCGGCGAGCGCCTTCCAACGGAGAAGGTCCTTCCGCAGGAGAGCTTCATCTTGACCGTGCCGTTCACCCTCTTCGAGCTCGCGTCGACGAA
>DAINAQ010000068.1:0-5979 GCA_036733325.1 Methanothrix sp. | reverse complement strand
ACGTCATCGCCGCCAAGAGGACCGAGCAGCCCCCGGCCGGCGCCGGGATGGGCGGGATGCCCGGCGGCATGGGTGGAATGTGCGGAATGCCCGCTGGGATGGGCGGCATGGGGATGCCCCCGGGGATGATGTGAAACCGACCTGGAAATAGAATCGGATCGGCCCCTCCCGGGGCCGGTCTGCCATGCATCCTGGAATATGGGACGGCCTCGCCGGCATCCTGGAAGACGAGACGGCTTTCGGCCTCGCCCCTAAAGGGCGGGAAAGATTCGAGATCTGATCTGATTCTGATCCGACCCTGATCCGACCGACCAGATCGAGAGAGCCTGACCTGATCCGCCTCCGCCAAAAAGCGGGCTCAATCGACCGGTGGTTTTGATCAGAACTTGAGCGTCTTTCCTGCCCCGTCTCTTCCAATATCTTTTTAAGATTTTAGGACGTTCGATGAGGATATCAAGAAGGGCTCTTTTCGCGGGGCAATCATCTATGAGAGCCGGTTTCTGTAATCCTGGTACCCGAACTTGCGGACGATCCGGATCTCCCCCTCCAGATCCCGGATCGCTATCGTCGGAAGCCGCATCCCGTTGAAGGTGTTGTTTTTGACCATGGTGTAGTGGGCCATGTCCAGGAAGACGATCCGATCGCCCACCTCCAGGGTCCGGGGGAAGGAGTAGTCGCCGATGACGTCTCCGGCAAGACAGGTCATCCCCCCGAGCCGGTAAGTGTGGGGATATTCACCCGGCGTTCCCGCCCCAACGATCTGGGGTCTGTAGGGCATCTCCAGGACGTCGGGCATGTGGGCCGCAGCCGAGGTGTCCAGGATGGCGATCTCCATCCCGTTCTCGACGACGTCCAGGACCGTCGTCACCAGGACCCCGGCGTTGAGGGCGACCGCCTCTCCGGGCTCCAGATAGACCTCCAGAGGATGGCGGGCTTTGAAGCCGTTTATGAGATCGCATAAGAGGTCGATGTCGTAGCCTGGCCGGGTGATGTGGTGGCCGCCCCCGAAGTTCACCCACTCCGTACGGTCGAGGTACTTGCCGAACTTCTCCTCGAAGACGGCTAAAGTCCTTTCGAGGCTGTCGGCCCCCAGCTCGCAGAGGTTGTGGAAGTGGAGGCCGGATATCCCCTCCAGGCGGTCGGCGCAGCCGCCAGCGCGGTCATCGTTGCCGTTGTCGTTACTACCGTTATCGTTTCCATCACCGTTGCCATTGCCGTTACAGTCACCGCAACTGTTACCGTCACCATCGCCTCTGCCATCATCGCTGTCATCGCCGCTGCCGTCACCGATCGCGGCCGCGAAGTTCTTTAGCGTCGTCCCGAGCCGGGAGTTCGGACCGCAGGGGTCGTAGATGGGGACCAGCACCTCCCGATGCTCGGGGTTGACCCTGATCCCGCACTGGACCGTCCTGCCGCTCCTCCGGGCCTCTTCAACCCTGGGCCTGAACCGATCCACCTGGGAGAAGGAGTTGAAGACGACGTGGTCGGCGTAGCCGAGGAGAAGGTCGAACTCGTCCTCTCGATAAGCGGGAGCGCAGACGTGAACCTCGCTCCCGAATTCCTCAAAGCCGAGGCGGGCCTCGTCGAGGGAGCTTGCGGAAACGCCGGAAAGGTGCTGGCGGATCAGGGGAAACAGGCAGAATGCCGCAAACCCCTTCAGGGCCAGGAGGATCTTGCAGCCGGTACGATCCTGGACCAGGTCGAGGATCTCGAGGTTGTGGACGAAGGCCGCCTGGTCCAGGATGTAGCAGGGGGTTGGAAGATCCTGCATGTCGATATCAGCAATGTCGAGCTCTTTTGAAATATTCGTCTCCATGCCCGTGCCTCCGATCATTCCAGAAGCTCTTCGGTCCAGGGAAGGCCGTACCTGGGCAGAAGCTCCATGAAGGGGTCGGGGTCGAACTCCTCGACGTTGAAGACCCCCTCGCCCTTCCAGACCCCGTTGAGGATCAGCATCGCCCCGATCATGGCGGGGACCCCGGTGGTGTAGTGGACCGCCTGAGCCCCCGCCTCCTGGTAGGCTCTCTCGTGATCGCAGAGGTTGTAGATGTAGTATCTCTTCTTCTCTCCCTCTCTTCTCCCAGATATCAAACAGCCGATGCAGGTCTTTCCCTCGTAGTTCTCACCCAGGCTCGCGGGCTCGGGGAGGAGGGCCTTCAGGAACTGGAGGGGTACGATCTCTATCCCCTCGTAGACCACGGGGTCGATCCTGGTCATCCCCACGTTCTGGAGGACCCGGAGGTGGGTGAGGTACTCCTGGGAGAAGGTCATCCAGAACCTCAGGCTTCTGACGGCGGGGATGTTCTTGGCCAGGGACTCCAGCTCCTCGTGGTACATGAGCCGCATCTCTCGGGGTCCGATCCCGGGAAAGTCGAAGCTCTTGCTGACCGAGAGGGGATCGACCTCGATCCACCGGCCGTCCTGGTAGTATCTCCCCGGAGCGGTCACCTCCCGAATGTTGATCTCGGGGTTGAAGTTGGTGGCGAAAGGGCGACCATGGTCCCCTCCGTTGCAGTCCATGATCTCGATCTCATCGATCCGGTCGAAGACGTGCTTATTGGCGTGGGCGCAGAATATGTTCGTCACCCCGGGATCGAAGCCGCACCCCAGGAGGGCCATGATCCCCCGATCCTGAAACCGCTTGTGGTAGTCCCACTGCCACCGATAGCAGAACCGCGCCTCCTCCCGGGGCTCATAGTTGGCGGTGTCCAGGTAGTCGACGCCGGTCGCCAGACACGCATCCATAATCGAGAGGTCCTGATACGGCAGTGCGGCGTTGATGATCAGGTCCGGCGAGACCTCCTCGATCAGATCGACGAGCTCCGAGACTTTGTCTGCATCCACCTTCGCTATCTCTATGGGCCGATCTATCCGGCTCCGGATCTTCTCGCACTTCTCCACGGTCCGGCTGGCCAGGACGATCTCTGAAAATACCTCGGGAACCTGAGCACATTTGGTGGCCACGACTCCTCCAACCCCCCCCGCGCCGATGATCAGAACTCTCTTCATCTTCTCCTCCTCGCCGGTTCGAGGCGCCCAAATTCGCACCTTCCGCCCTTTCCTCAGGGATGACCATCCTTTTGGAGGATGGGCTAAAAACTTATCCCGGAATCTCTGTCCAGAATGGTGAAGGCCGACGGGGGATGAGGTTGAAAGAACGGGCTTTCTCTGGAGGAATGAATAGAGCAGGAGATTGAGAGAGGTGTTCAGGACGGGATGATCAGGGGTAGGATACTGAGAGATCGTGTTCAGGATGGGATGAATAGGAGGGAGGAGCAAAAGTCGTCATAGGAGGGTAGAGGGAGAGAATAGCACACGACTTTTGCCATACTTCTATACGTCATTTGTCGAATATATACTTTTCGGTTCTGACCGGGGAATTGATGCCTTCCGGCCTGGGAATCAGGGCTTTTGCACCTGGAAATCGATGACGATGTTATGCCTGTGAGGAGCGTAGCTCCTGACCACTCCGCGGTGGAGGACCAGCACCTTCACCCCCAAATTCGAAGCCGCCTCTTCGACAAAGGCCGTATCCCGGCTGTAGAGATCTTCCTCGGGGGCGATGGCGTAGTAGTAGACTATGCCCCCGTCTTTGGCGATCCTCATGGCCTCGCCGAGAAATTCGGAGGCGGTGTGGGGGAGGTTCATGATCACGTGGTCGGCGAAGCTTTTAAACCCCTCCGCCAGGGACGCGGCATCCCCCTCCAAGATCTCTATTCCTTCTATCCGGTTGAGGGCGGCGTTCTCTCTCATCAGCTTCACAGCGTCGGGGTTCTTGTCCACGGCCACGACCTTCGCCCCCCGTTTCGCGATCAGAAGGGCGAAGGGGCCGACCCCGGCGAACATATCGAAGACGATTTCGCCGGGACGGACCAGCTCTGCGATGCGCAGCCTTTCAGTGCCCAGACGGGGGGTGAAGTAGGCCTTTTCAAGATCGATCCGAAATCTCAGTCCATGCTCCCTGTGGATCGTCTCGGTCTTTCTCTCCCCCGCGATGTGCTGAAACCTCCGGGTCCGATATTCCCCCTCCACCGCCGTCAGGGGAGAGATCACCGTATTGACCTTGGGATGGACAGCCATGATGGCAACTGCCGCCTCCGGGTCGGGGGAGTCGATGATGGCCACGTCACCCACCACCTCGAAGTGAGCCCTCCTCCCCAGGAGCTCCTCGACCGTCGGCTTATGCTCCGCATCCTCAAACTCCGCCTCCACCAGAACGAAGCCGCCCAGGTCCGCCAGGGCCTCTTCCATCTTTGGACTCCATCCCTGAATGGGCAGGTAGAGGTCGTCGCCTTCCGACCTGATCTTCCGCTCTTTGTCGAAGGACCCCATCTCCACCAGCTTCCGCCTGAAGCTCTCCCCCTGCCGTTTTTTGACCTTCAGCCCCGGAGACGACGCCATGCTCCGGCATCTCATGCCCTGACCTCGCTGATCCCCAATCCCGACGCCTCCATCTGCCGGTCCTTGATGGCGGCATAGATCTCCTCCTGGCTGGGACGGCTGGTCTTAACGTATCTTCCGCCGGCGTTGGAGCTGATCTTCTCTGCCAGCTCCGACCTTTCAGCCCCCACGTTTATCACCAGGAGATGAACCCCGGACCGCTTCAGGTCTCCCGCGACCTCCAGGGCTTCGGCCGCAGGGTCACCCGCCACCTTCAGGGGGACGTTGGCGCTGCCGTCGGTGATCAGGACCAGGATGGATGTGGCGGAGGGCTCCTTCTCCCTCTCCCGCATCAGGAGGGAGAGGCCAGTGGCGAGGCCGCTGGCAAGAGGGGTCGTCCCGCCGTATTCGATCTTCTCAAGCCTCCTCTTGGCCGTAACCACCGCCGAGGTGAAGGGAAGGATGACCTCCGCCCGGCGTCCCGAGCAGGAGACGAGGGCCACCCTGTCCCTCCTGGCATAGGCGTCTTTGAGAAGCTCGATCACCACCTTCCTGGTGGCCAGGGCCGACTCCTCCATGGAGAAGCTATAGTCCAGGACGATCCCGATGAAGGTGGCGACTTTTCGCCTCCTCACCTTCTCCCGAAGGTCCTCCTCATTGATGACCACCGGCCCCCTCCGGGATGGTGAGGCGGCAGAGCGGGCCAGGGCCGCCCTGATGGTGGGGGCGAGGGCGAGGTCGGTCACCTTCCCCCGGGGCACCCGGGCTCGAACGTACCTCCCCCTCTTTCCTTGGGCCAGGACCTCCGCCCTCCTCCCAGATTTCGGAGACCTGGAGGCGATCCGGATCTCCGATCGAGCGAATTCGGTGAGGATCTCGGCGAGGTCGCAAAAGACTCCCGAATCGCAAAAATCCTCCTCCTCTTCATCCTCTCCGCCCTCGGAAAACGCCAGATCTTCAAGCACCCACGGTTCCATCTCCATGAAGGTCTCGTCCGAGAGAAGGACGACCGAGGAGATCTCCTCCAGCCTGATCGAAGAGCGGTGCATATCAACCATCGACCTGATCCAGGATATGTCCGCGGGGGTGATCATGCTCAGCCTCTCCCGGGGGATTCTGACCCCCATCACAAAAGCCCCCACGAAGAAGACCTTGCAGCCGTAATCTCGGTTCAGATTTCTCCGGAGGAGGCCCGCCAGCTCCTCGGCCGGCGAAGGGATGGCGGAGTCGGTCTCCGAGATCTTCATCAGCTCACCATCGATCGGAGCCTCTCGGGGCTGAACTCTTCGTCGTCGAAGGGGGTCTTTCTCATCCGATGAGGCAGAACCATCTCCGCCGCCGTCACCATGTCGACGGCTTCGACCCGATCCCGCCCTTCGAAGGCGGCGTTGGTTCTCGCGGCCCGCTCGATCATGATGTCCGCCCGGTGGCCGTCGACCCCGAACTCAACGCAGATTTGGGCGATCTTTCGCAGCTCCCCCTTTCCGGTGGCGATCTTGGGGAGGGTCTTTTTGGCGGCGACGATCCTGGCGGTGAGCCTCCTGTTCTCGGCGACGAACTCCTCTCTGAACTTGCCTGGGTCCGCCTCGAAGGCACCCC
>DAINAQ010000067.1:0-6011 GCA_036733325.1 Methanothrix sp. | reverse complement strand
CGCCGCCCGGCCTGACCAGGGGGCTTATGGCGTCCAGGATCTCGTCCCTCCCGTAAGGGGTGGGGACCACGGCCCGATCGAACTTTTGCTCCGGACGAATCGACCTCCCCTCGCTCCTGTATTGAGATTTCCCCGCCAGGACCCGGCAGATCTCGAAGGCGTCGCAGTTGACGATCTGGATGTTGCCATCGACCTGGTTCAGCCTCGCGTTCTCCGCCAGCCATCTGCACGCCTCGGAGCTGATCTCCAGGGCCAGGACACGAGCCCCCGCCGCGGCCAGGGGTACGGCGAAGGGGCCGACCCCGGCGAAGGGGACGATGATCCGCTCTCCGGCCCTCACCTTCGATGCGACCCGCATCCTCTCAGAGCCGAGGCGGGGGTTGAAGAATACCCTGGCCAGGTCGAGATGGTAAGCGAAGCCGTACTCCCGGTTGCAGGTGACGGTACCTTCTCCCGCCAGGACCTCGAGCTCGGCGACCCTCCGCTCCCCCTCCAGCCTGGTGACCTTGTTGAGGACGGTCTTCACGTTCCTGTGGCGGGCGATTATCGCCTCTCCGATCTCTTTCTTGCGGCCTTCGAGGTCGGAGGTCCGGGGAATCGAGATTATGGCCGCGTCTCCAACAAGGGAGAAGCTGCACCGTGCCTCCTTGGGCATCTCGCGGGAGACGACGCCGGAGAACTCGTCTCTGGGCCTCCTCCCTCGCCTCATGGAGATCTCCCGTCGATTGATCCCCCGACAGGGACGGCGATGAAAGGCAGCATCTCCATAACCGTCCCAAAATACCCTCGAGCCGATATAGCTTCGTATTTGATGATCTGGCGGGAGAAGGATCAATAGGGAGATGGCTCTCGATTCCAGAGATCTGCGCCAGAGATCGAGAACCAGAGGCCATCGCCAGAAGTTGACGCCAGAGTGGATGACAGGGTCGGCGACCAGAGGATGTGAGAATTGGAGTCCGAGCTGACCTCGGGGAAAATAGAGAAAATTAAGTAGTTTGAACGCAAAAATAAAGAGCAGAGGTGAATCGGCTTGGAGAAATCGGAGAATAATTCGAAAGGGGCGATCATGAGAGGAGAGACTATCGCCTACTTCTCCATGGAGATTGGATTAGTGGAGGAGATCCCCACCTACGCCGGGGGCCTCGGGACCCTCGCCGGAGATACGGTCCGCTCCAGCGCCGATCTCGGAATCCCCATAGTGGCGGTCACTCTGGCCAGCAAGAAAGGAAGCTTCCGCCAGGAGCTCGATGCCGCTGGAAGGCAGATCGAGCATCCGCAAGATTGGAACCCCGCGGATCTCATGGAGCTTCTTCCGGAGAGGGCTCGGGTCCGGATTGGGGGAGGGATGGTCAGCATCGCGGCCTGGCAATACGACATCGAGAGCCCCACCGGCGGCAGAGTACCCGTCCTTTTTCTGGACACCGATCTTGAGGAGAACTCGCCGGAGGATAGGGGGATCACCGACCTTCTTTACGGCGGGGACTATAGGTACCGGCTGAAGCAGGAGATGGTCCTGGGGATGGGGGGGGTCAGGCTTCTAGACGCTCTGGGGTTTAAGATCAGAAAGTACCACTTGAACGAGGGGCACTCAAGCCTCCTGGCCCTGGAGCTTCTGGATCGGGCTGGCGGGGACCCTGATGCGGTCCAGGAGATGTGCGTATTCACCACCCATACCCCGGTGGAGGCGGGCCACGACAAGTTCTCTTACCATCTGGTGGGCGAATTGATGGAGGACGGCGACAGAATCGAGATGTTGAGGAGGTTCGGGGGCGGCGAGGAGCTGAACTTGACCCTACTCGCCCTCAACCTCTCCCACTACGTCAACGGCGTCGCAAAGAAGCACCGGGACGTCTCCAGCGCCATGTTTCCCGGATACGTCATCCACTCGGTGACCAACGGGGTCCACTCCTACTCCTGGACCTGCCCCTCTTTTCGAGAGCTGTACGACCGCTACCTTCCGGGCTGGGCGAACGAGCCCGAACTCCTGGTGAGGGTCGACATCATCCCCGACGAACTGATGGTGGAGGCCCACGCCACCGCCAAAAAGGAGCTGATCGACGCGGTCAACAGGTCGACGGGCTCCGATATGGACCCCGAGGTTCTGACCCTGGGGTTTGCGAGACGATCGACCGAGTACAAGAGGCCCACCCTGCTCTTCTCCGACCTGGACAGGCTCCGGAGGATAAGCTCCCGGGGCGAGGTCCAGATCGTCATGGCGGGGAAGGCTCATCCTCGGGACTTCCAGGGAAAGAGGCTGATCGAAGAGATCTTCGGTCACGCCAGGGCCCTCAAGGGCGAGGTCGAGGTGGCCTACCTTAAGAACTACGACATGGGTCTCGCGGCGAAGATGGTCGCGGGGGTGGACGTCTGGGTGAACACGCCGCTTCGGCCCCGGGAGGCCTCGGGGACCAGCGGGATGAAGGCGGCCCATAACGGGGTCATAAACTTCAGCGTTCTCGACGGCTGGTGGATCGAGGGTTGGATCGAGGGGGTGACGGGCTGGTCGATCGGCCCCGAGCCCGGCGAGGAGCTGACTGCGGAGGAGTCGAGGAGGAGGGATATCGACGACCTCTACAGCAAGCTCGAGTACATCATCGTCCCCACCTTCTATAATCGGAAGGACCACTGGGTGAGGATGATGAACGACTCCATCGGGATGCTCGCCTACTACTTCAACAGCCACAGGATGATGAGAAGGTACGTCACCGAGGCCTACCTTTGAATACGGAGATTTGCTTCGAGGTGGTCTATTGTCGGATCCGACTTGCAGGGGGCCGATTCCTACCGCCTATATGGCCTTCTATGTGGCCGCGTATCTGGGCATCTATCTGGCCTTCTTTCTGTCCCTCCATCAGGTCGCTACTGTGGCCCTGGCCCAGGGGGCGAATGTCACCGTCTGCCCTGAAGGTTGCGACTACTCCAGCATCAAGGCCGCCGTCTTCGCCGCACGGACGGGTGATGTGGTGTTGATCGAGAGCGGAAGGTACTATGAGCACCTGAAGGTCGACAAATCGATAACCCTTCTGGGCACGGACGCCGGGGCCGGGATTCCGATTCTGGACGCCACCGGATGCGGTTGCCCCATCATCATATCCGCAGACGGGGTGGTCGTGGAGGGGCTGAAGATGATGAACGGCGGCCCCAATTCATCCGGAATTCTGGTCCTTTCTGATGAGAACGTCATCCGGAACAACGACGCCAGCAACAACTACATCGGAATCCGCCTGGTCGGGAGCAACAACAGCACCGTCCTGGGGAACTCGGCCTGCGGCAACCTGGAGTTCGGGCTGAGGCTGGAGGGCTGCAAGGGAAACCTAATCGCCGAAAACGTCCTCATGGACAACTTCCTGGGCGACGCCTTCGACGACGGGTCGAACCGGTGGGATGACGGCGCCGTCGGGAACAGGTACGGCGACTACGACGATCCCGAGGAGGGCTGCGCCGACGAAGACGGCGACGGGGTCTGCGACCTCGGCCGCGAAGTTCCCGGCGGATCGAGCATCGACCGCTTCCCCCTCTTGGTGGTGGGTTGATGGTCTTCGCCCCCCTACACTGGGTCCCCTCCCTCGTCGCCGCCATCCTGACCATCGCCCTCGCCGCTACGAAAGGAAGGCCGCCCCATTCGCTCCTCGCCAGAGGCATGGTCCTGTTCGGCCTTCTGGGGCTCATCGGCTATATCCAGAGGGGGGATATTCGCCTCTTCGCCTGGGATCTTCATACATTTCACTCCTGGACCGGCCTTGCCGCCCTTCTGATCTCGATTTACATCTTCTCGACGGAGAAGATCCTCCGCAAAAAAGTTCGCCACTGCCGTCCGGGCAGGGCGGCAGCCGTATTCGCTTCCCTCGCCCTCGCCACCGGCCTTTTTATGCTGACCGGATTATATCCCGGAGGCTCAGATGAGCCGGGGCCATCCATCCGTGTCCAGGCTCCGGCCTCCAGCAGTCTTCCGGAGGTGGAGGCGGCGGAGTACGGTGAAAGGAAGCTAACTCCCATATCCGAGCAGGGGAACAACGCCATCGCTGAAACCCCATACATCGACCCGGAGGCTTATCGCCTGGAGGTTACGGGCCTGGTGGATGAGGAGATGGAGATGAGTTACGGCGACCTTCTCAATCTGCCCGCCTACTCCGAGCTTGCCCGGATGCCCTGCGTAGAGGGTTGGGGATTTGAAGCCAAGTGGACCGGATTTCGGGCCATCGACCTTCTGGACGGAGCCGGCCTCCGGCCCGAGGCCGCGTACGTGGTATTCCATTCGGCCGACGGCTACTCCACGGGCCTGCCTCTCGACTACCTGAGAGAGGAGAAGATTCTGATCGCATACGGCATCAACGACATCACCCTGCCGCCGGAGAGGGGCTTTCCCCTACAGGTGGTGGCGAAGGGTAAGTACGGATACAAGTGGGCCAAATGGGTGACGGGAATCGAGGTGGTGGCTGAGGAGAGGAGGGGCTTCTGGGAGTCGCGGGGATATAGCAACAGCGCCGACGTGGGCGAGTTTCCGTTCGGCTGAGAAGCCGACTCTCACCTCTCGAGATCGATCTCCACCGGCCCCTCCGATATCACCTCTAGCTTTCGCTTCAGATCCAGAACCTCGCCGGAGAGCCGCTCCTCCAGGGCGGCCAGGCTCCGCCTCCGATCTTCCAGCCCCGCCTCCAGGGCCGGGATCTTCTGGCGAGCCAGATCGCGCTTCTCCTTCAACCTTCCCGACTCCCGGCCGCTTCTGGAGAGGCTTGCTTCCAGCTTCTCAATCTCCCTGGAGAGGGCCAGGTGGCGGGATTTGAGGACCTCAAGAGGCCTGTCCTCCAGGAGGTGGTCGATCTGATCCACGATCCGATCCCGCTTCTTATCTCGCAGGCCCAGGAGGTCCACCTTCGACTTCAGCTCCAGGAGCGCCCCCGAGACGTCCCCCTCCAGGGCCCCCACCGGTGAGCTGGAAAGCTGCTCGAAGATCTCCCGGTGCTGGAGGGCGATCCTATCGCTGGAATCCTGCTTCACCGCCCTGGAGAGCGCCTTGGTGAGGGGAGCTACCAGGTCTGCCACGCTCATCTCGATCTGAGCCCTCTCCCTCTCCTTCTGCTCCAGGAACCTCCTCTCTTCGAGGGTCCTCTTTCCCTCATCGCTTTTGGACCAGGTCTCTATATCCTGCTGGTGGCCCCTCTCCCTCTCCCTCAAGACGGCGAGGGTCCCTTCCTCCTCGGATATCTCTCTTTTCAGGGCCTCCGCCTGATCTCGCGCCACGCGGACCCTTGAGGCGAGGGCGGAGGCCTCCCTGAACGCTCCGAGGCTCGCTTCCCGCTCCTGGATGGCCTCGCCCATCTCCGCCAGGTGGCGGCTGATGGACCCCAGGTCGGATTTGATCGCCTCCCCCTCATCGGGGAAGAGGGCGGCAGTGTACCTCTGGGCCCGGCCGAACTTCTGGACGGTGTTTTGAAGCTGCTTCAGCATCGCCGAATGGTACTCCTTCGCCGATTCGAGGTTCGCCCCGGCGGGAGGGGGGAGCCTCTCGGAGAGGACCCTCATCTGCCGGGAGACCGTCTCCCTGGTGGCCGTCCCGGCCTTGAGGAGCCGGGGCGGGGCGTCCTCCCTCGGCTCGGCCGCCTCCAGGGCCAAGAGATCCCTTTCAAACTCCTTCGCCAGCCGCTCTATGGCCGCGTAGATGGACCTGATCCTCTGGTCGAACTCCGGCTCCTGGGATCGAACCGCCAGCCACTCCTGGACGTAAGATAGGGCCAGCCTCGAGGGCGTATCCTCCGCCTCCTGCCGGCCCGGCCCAGCTTTATCCTTCGAAAAGATCTTCTTCAGCCACTTCAAGCCCCATCCCACCTCTCTATATGCCAACTCTATATGCCAAGACGGGATCGAGACGTATAAACCATCCGACTTCCCGCTCCCAAAAGTCTTAAAGAGGGGCGACCCAATCCCGCCCTCATGAAGTTCGATCCAGCCCGCATCCGGGAGGCTGCCGCCGAGGACTTCAACCTCGCCTGGCAGCAGGGAAAGGAGTACGT
>DAINAQ010000066.1:0-6066 GCA_036733325.1 Methanothrix sp. | reverse complement strand
GTATCGGGGGCGATGTCGGTCACGTCGCCGTAGTTGAGGGTGATGGTGTGCTTGAGGGCCTCTCTGATCATCGCCGACTCGTAAGGCATCCTTTTGCCCTCTCGTCCAGCGATGTCGATGTAGTCCAGCTGGAGGAGGACGAAGAGGTCTCTAGTCGGCGGGGTGCAGTAGATCGGCCCCTCGAACCCGTACTTATAGAGCATCGGAACAAGGCCGGCGTGGTCCAGGTGGGCGTGAGTGAGGACCACGGCGTCGATCTGGTTTAAGGGGTAGACTTCGGGGACGTAGAGGTAGGGGGTGGCGCTGTCGTCGGACCCCACGTTGACCCCGCAGTCGATGATGATCTTCGACTCCGGGGTCGAGAGCAACATGCAGCTCCTTCCCACCTCCCGACACCCGCCCAGGGTGGTTATTCTGACCCACTGGTCCTTCGAGGCGACGTCCCTGTGGATCCTCCTCCCGATGGTCTTGAGGATCTCCTTTCTCTCAGACTGGACGGACCGGAGATACTCTTTGGTGTTGGCGATGGTGGAGGACCGGACCGGAGGGGTTCTCACCACCTTCGGGGTCCAGCCGATGAGCTTGGTGATCTCCCGGAGGGTGGCACCATGCCTTCCGATCACAAGCCCGGGCTTCTCGGCCTCGATCACCACCTCGCCGGTCTCGCCATCGAAGTAGTAGTTAGTGAGCCCCGCCTCGGGGGGGACAACCTGCTGAATCTTCTTCACCGCTCCCTCGGGGTCAGCCAGGACCTTCAGATCCGGCCTCACCACCACCCTCTTTCTCAGATCTTTTGCCAGGGATCGGACGATCTCTCCATCGTCTGCCAGCCTTCTCGGGTCGTCTGTATATATGACCAGCTCAGGGCCCTCGAATTCTATGCCGGTGACGTTTATGTTAGGGGGCAGCTTGCTCTGCACCCTCCGCTTGAGCTCAAGGAGTACTTCCTCAACAGACAATGAAATACACATCCAAAAAAAGTTGTTTAATCAGAGGGATTGCCGGATCTTCTCCACAGCGGGTTCATCTACCACCTCATACCCCTCGCTGGTGATCTTGACCACCTGAATGACGTCGCCAGAGGCCGAGTCTCTCTTCATGGCGTTGTGGATGGCCCTCACCCCCAACTTAGCCCCCTCTTCCACGTCCATCCCGGGGTCGTAGAGCGCCTCCAGGACTCCGTAGGCGGTCGGCGATCCGGAGCCCGTAGCCACTACCTTCTGCTCCTGGATGTTCCCGCCCAGGGCATCCAGGGAGAATAGCTGGGGCCCTTTCTTGTCCACTCCGCCCAATAGGAGCTGGACCATGAAGGGGAAGTACCGCCTGGAGGCGAGGACGTTGGATAGAAGGGAGGTCGTACCCTTGACCGTCATCGGCTCGCCCCTCTGCATGTTATACAGCCTGGACTCCACCTGGATCATCCTGACTATGGACTGGGCGTCGCCGACCACTCCTGCGGTGGTCAGGCCGACGCGATCGGCGATCTGGTATATCTTCTGGGCAGTGGTGCTGGCGATGAAGTTGCCCATGGTGGCCCGGCTCTCCGAAGCCAGGACAACACCATCTTTGCAGACGATTCCCACCGTAGTTGTGCCTTTGAACACCTCGACCATCTAAATACCTCGAATTAAAATCAGAAAACGGACGAGCTTTCTTCGCCGCCATCACTATATAAATCTTCCGCGCCTTTGGCGACCTGCGACTCTAAACCCGCGGCAGTAGATGCAGTTTCTCCTCCCCTCCTGACCACCCCGGCCCATATCGGATGGTATCGCCACTCCATATTCAATCTCGCAAGCGACGATCCTTAATATACCATGCCGCCACCACCACCTACAAATTCACCATCGAGGAGATCGAGAGGAGCTGGGGCCGTTGCATCCCTGGATATACAAGTACTACGTCGAGCCCATCATCCATGATTCGGGCTACAACCTCGTGAACACCGTCACCTGGGCCCTGATCCTGGGCTTGATGCTCATGCTGATCATCAGGCTCTTTCGGCGGCTTCAGATCAGCCTCGACCAGCGGTTCGTCTTCGCCACCGCTCCTTACATCCTGGTGGGGGCGAGCCTCCGGGTCGTGGAGGACGCGGAGATGGTGGCTGTGCCCTTCAAGTACCTTCTCATAACGCCATTTATATACTTACTTGTGGCGGTGGGGACCCTGGTCAGCCTCGTCCTCTGCAGATGGGCCCTGAAGGAGAGGTACCTTGCGGGCTACTCCGCCATGGGCATCTTATGGACCGGCGGCAACCTGGCCCTACTCGCCTCCATGGGGGCCGAAAGCTACCGGACGCCTCTTCTGATCTTCTCCCTCGGGTCGGCTGCGACTCTGGCGGTGGCGGCCCTTGCCCCAAGGCTCAAGCTCCGCTTCCTCTCGGATCGGCTGAACCAGCTGATCCTCTTCGCCCACATGCTGGACGCCAGCTCCACCTACGTCGGGGTGGACTGGTTCGGCTACGTCGAGAAGCACGTCCTCCCCAACCTCCTCATCAACCTCACCGGGACGGCTCTGGTGATGTACCCTCTCAAGCTTCTGATCCTGATCCCCGTCTTGGCGCTTGCCGACGAGACCCTCCGGGACGATCCGCCGCTCTTGAACCTGACCAGGCTCGCCCTTCTCACCTTGGGCCTCGCCCCGGCGCTGAGAAATACCATCAGGCTGACCCTGGGGATCTGAACCTCTGATCCGAATCTCTCCGAATCTCTGATCCTAATCCCTGATCTGAATTATGGAGACTAAAAAAGGAAGAAGACGAAGAAGCGGGGGGAGAAGGGTGGAAGGGGGAAGGCGAAGAGGTGGCCTTCACTCCCGGATCTTCCGGGCCTCCAGCTTCTCCCCGTGCTTCAGCCTCAGCATGATCTGCTTGGCCAGATCGGAGGACTTCACCATCCTGATGTCCCCCCTCCTGCCGATGGTGGCGGTGAAGACCGGCTCCTTTCCGACGAAGATCTCCACCCTCTCCCCGGGCTTTCCGCCCACCCAGATCGCCAGGTGGCGGCCGGTGTCCTCGATGTGGGGGCTGAGGGGCTCTTGGTGGTCGTCGAAGGTCTGGACGTCGATGTGGATTCCGAGCGTCTTCTCGATCTCCTCGATCCTCTTTCCCGACTTCCCTATGATCCTCGCCGCCTCGTTCTCCTGGACCCTCACCACCGCCGATGAGTCGCTTATCATCTCCACCTCGAAGGGGCCTTTGAGGTGGCTTCTCATCTCCTCCTCCACCTGGCGGGAGGCGAGGCCCCAGGAGGCGGGCTTCTTCCCTTCGGCAGAGATGGGCATGATCACGATCTCCTCGCCGTAGGTGTAGAGCTCGTACTCGGCCCTTCCGGTCTCAAAGTCCTTGACCACGATAACCGGGCGCGATAAGTCCGCCTCGGTCATTCCCGCGGGCACCTTCACCATGAACTCCACGTCCATGACCTTGGTGACCTCTCCCTTCTCGATGAAGACGATGGTGTCGATGACCTGGGGTATCATCCCCAGGTCGACCCGTCCGATCAGCCTCTGGAGGGCGTCGATCGGTTTATTGGCGTGGACCACCCCGATCATCCCGACCCCGGCCATCCTCAGGTCTGCGAAGACCTGGAAGTCATTTGTCTTCCTCACCTCGTCGTAGATGGTGTAGTCGGGCCTGACGAGGAGGAGGATGTCGGCCGAGGCCTCCATGGACCCCTCCAGGGGGCCGTACTGGGTGATCTCCTGTGGGACCTGGAGGTCTCTTGGAGCCTCCAGGGTCTTGACGATGCAGTCGCACTTCTGGAGGTACTTGGCCACCCCCGCGGCAAAGGTGGACTTCCCGGAGCCCGGAGGGCCTGCGATCATTATACCCCGGTGGGCCTCCTTCAGCCTCGCCTTCAGCTCGTCGCTATGCCGATAGTCCTCCAGGTCGACTTTGGCCACCGGCCTCACCGCCGTTATCTCCAGGCCGTCGGCAAAGGGAGGCCGGGCGATGGCGACCCTCATGGGGCCCAGCTGGACCACGGCGGCGCCGATCTTCTCCATCTCGATATGGGCATCGGGATCGGATTTGACCCGCTCGAAGATCTCCCTCACCATCTCCCGGAGTTCCCGCTCGGTCAGGTTCCTGTTGCCGATCTTCACCAGGCTGAACTCTCCGACCTTCCCCCTCTTGGCCATGGGAATGGTCCCCTCCTTGAGGTGGATGGATAAGGTATCGGAAGTGAAGTACCTATCCAGGGAGATCGGTTTGATCTCCTCCCTCTGGGGTCGGACGTACTCGACCTCGATTCCCATCGCCTCGGCGACCCTGGACTGGATGGAGTCGCTGGTGAGGAAATAGGCTCCGATCTCCAGGGCCACGTCCCGGATCATGGCGTCGATCTCGCCGCCTCCCGCGAGCTTGATCTGGTCCAGGTCGGGCCTCACCCCCACGTACTCCAGCTCGATCTTGCCCGACTTTGCCAGCTGGGAGAGGCGTCTCAGCTCCTCTAGCCCCTTGATCCCCGTCTCGCGGCCGTGGTTTGCCTGGGCCTCCAGCTCCGCCACCACCGCCTCGGGGACTACAACTCGTTTGCCCAGATACTCGCCGGAGGCGACCTTGGCCGAAACCCTGCCGTCGATCACCACGCTCGTATCCGGCACTACACAGTCTGCCATTGCAATAGACATCCTTCAATTAGTTATTTAGTACTTTTGATCGAAGCCAAAAAGAGATCAGAGATAGACCATGTCCATCTCCCTTTTCTCGGCTATCTTCTCGAAGACCTCGTCGATATCCATCTGCCGCCTTATCTGTCGGGCGGCCATCACCACCATGACGGGTCTGCCATACGTCTGAACCGCCTTGATCCTGGCGGAGTCTTTGCCGAAGCCCGGGTCCAACCTTCTCAGAATGCAGATCTTGATCCCGCTCTCCACGAAATCGCCCTCGTCTTCGTGGCCGAACTCGATGCAGACCATGCTTCGCTTCTGGATTATTCTGTAGTCCACATCGTAGCTGGCAAAAGCGTTCCTGTCGTAGAGCTTCTTGTTGGCGAGGGCCGGCCGGAGGTCTTCGGTCACCACCGACTCCGCCAGCTCGAAAAGCGCCCTCTGAGCATCCTGAGAGTAATCCTGGCACTTGGCTATGGTGAAGAGACTGAGGTGGTGGAGGGGCTGCTTCTTGGCGTGGCAGTAGTCCCGGGGCTCCACCACGCCGAACTCGTCCTCTCCGGAGAAGAAGGATGAAGCGTAATTGTCGCAGCTCTTGCACTTGATCTCGATTAGGGTGCCCCGGTTGAGGAAGGGGGCCATCCCCTCTACGAAGGCGAGGACCTCCCAGATCGAGGAGCTCGTCCCCTCGGGGAGGCTCTGCTCGGCGGCCCTCACCGCGAAGAGCAGCTCACCCTGGCTCTCATCCTCCGTCTTTCCGTTCTCCTCTTCACCATCATCCTTCATGGGAAACTCTTTGCCTTAGGCGCCCGTCGGATATAAAAATGTGGTGTTGCGCCGCCGTCGATCACCATCTCCGAAAAAGGCGAATGGTCATCTCCGAAACGGATAATCACCATCTCCGAAAAGGCTATATTCTGCGGCCGCCTCACGCCGATGAGGAGGTCAGCCGGTTGAAGGAGATTCGATTTCACGGCCGGGGTGGCCAGGGAGCTGTTACTGCTGCTGAGTTGATAGCGATTGCGGCTTTTGAAGATAAAAAGTACTCCCAGGCTTTTCCCGCCTTTGGTGTGGAGCGGCGAGGTGCTCCAGTCATGGCTTTTGCCCGAATAGCAAACGAACCGATCCGGGTTAGGAGCCAGATATACGAGCCCGATTACGTTATAGTTCAGGACGTAACCCTCTTGGACGTCGTCGACGTCGCTAGCGGCCTCAAGCCGGAGGGCAAGATCATCATCAATACCGACAGGAAGGTCGAAGACCTGAAGCTGAAGACCAAAGCGGAGGTCGTGACCATCGACGCCACCAAGATCGCCCTGGAGAAGCTGGGACGGCCCATCGTCAACACCACCATGCTGGGAGCCTTCTGCGGCGCCACCGGAGAGGTTAGCCTGGAAAGCATAAACAAGGCCATCCTGGGCAGGTTTTCCGGAGCCCTGGGGGAGAAGAACC
>DAINAQ010000065.1:4114-6089 GCA_036733325.1 Methanothrix sp. | reverse complement strand
CTTGGTGAAGTTCTCGGAGGAGGCGAAGCATGCGACCTCGCTTTCACCGGGGGAGCCGCGAAGCTCTCCGGCCCCGCCGAGCGCCGACGACCCAAAGCAGACCATACTTCGGTCATCTCCTCCGCCTGAGACGAAGCAGACGATCTCCTCCGCCGCCGGCTCCTCCTCCTCCGCGATGGAAGAGACCGAGGCGAAGATCACCGTCGCAAAGGCGAAGATCAGAATGTACAGGGCGATGAATATGAGGATCGAGTTGAGGACGTCCTCTCTGACCGGGCTGGTCTTCAGCTTCACCGCCATCACCGCCTTGGGGTGGAGGGCCCGGAAGAGCTCACGCCTTCCGTACTTCATGGTGAGGAGGATCCGGACCAGCTTGATCCCTCCCGCCGTGGACCCGGCACAGGCGCCGGTGAACATCAACATGAATAAGATCAGCTTGGAGGGGCTGGACCAGAGGTCGTAATCGGCGGTGGCAAATCCCGTGGTGGTGATGATGGAGACGGTCTGGAAGGCGGCGGTCCTGAGGCTGATGCTCGCCAGCTCCAACCCTTCCGGATGGGTACCGTCGCCCGGAAAGCTCTCGCCGATCCCGCCGATGAGGAGGGCGACCATGATGGCGGAGAGGACCAGGAGGGAGTAGAACCTGAACTCGGGGTCCCGCAGAAGGCTCTTTCTGCTGCTGTACATCGTCCGATAGTGCAGCGCGAAGTTGGCCCCGCAGAGGAACATGAAGACTATCACGATCACCTCTATGAGGGGGCCGTTGAACTCCGGGCGGCTGTAGTAGGCGATGCTGGCCGCCCGGGGGGAGAAGCCGCCCGTGGATACGGTGGAGAAGGTGTTGCATACCGCGTCGTAAGCGGGCATCTTTGCCAGCATCAGAAGCAGAAACTCCGCCGCGGTGAGGACCATGTAGACCCCCCAGAGGATCTTCGCCGTCTCCTTTATCCGGGGGCGTATCAGATCCTCCGTCGGCCCCGGTACCTCGGCCTTGAAGAGCTGGCGCCCGGCCACCCCCAGGTTGGGGAGGATGGCTATGAACAGGACGATGATCCCCATCCCTCCCAGCCACTGGGTGAAGCACCTCCAGAAAAGGAGGCCTCGATAGCTCGGTCCGGATAGGGTGCTGTTGAGGTCGATCCCGCCTCCGACCAGGGTCGTGTTCAGAGTATTGTTGGTGGTGTTGAGAATGGCCTCGTTGAGGGAAGATACGTTCGAGGCCACCAGGCTGGCTGTGCCGGCTGCTGCGCCGACAGCGGCATCGCTGACCATCTGAGAGAGAGAGGCCGCGAGGCTGCCGCTTGCGGCGGTGGCGTTGACGATCCAGAGGCCGTCGGCCCCACCCTCGGCGAGGATGGATGCTCCGGTCGTGGTGAAGCCGGACATGGACTCGAAGATGGCGTCCACGGGGCTGAGCCCCATCAAGAGGTAGGGTAGGGCCCCGGTAGCCGCCGCCCCCAGCCATCCGAAGGCCACCAGGGCGAACCCCTCCTTGTTGGAGAGGATATCTTCCTCCCCCAGATGCTCCATAACCAGGCCCAGGGTGAGGGTGAAGAGGGCAGGGAGGACGAAGGCTATGACACCCTCGACCTCGCCGAAGAGGAGCGATACTCCGGCGGGAATGAGCATAAACGCCCCCAGCAACTTGAAGAGTGTGCCGAAGACCTTGAGAAGAACCCTGATCCTCACCTCAGCCCTCCTTCACATCATGCGACTCAGATCTTGAGACTCAGATAACTGAAATCCCTTTATAGAAACCCGGCCCTCTATTTTACAATGATGGTTGAACAAAATCCTTTTGAGCATAATACAGATGATATAGTATAAGTTTGCGATCACTTTCTGAGCACCAGCCATTGATCATCGCTTTGAAATCGTTCCCAGGCCGGACCAAAATAGCAATGAAAGGGCCTTCTGGCAGGTGGAATTGCGGTTGAGTGCCTCTCACTCTCGACGTTTCGAGGATCACTCGTTT
>DAINAQ010000065.1:0-4014 GCA_036733325.1 Methanothrix sp. | reverse complement strand
CGAGGATCACCGTTTCGAGGATCACCGTTTCGAGGATCACCGTTTCGAGGATCACCGTTTCGAGGATCACAAAGCGTCAGATTGAACTGGCGCCTCGGGCGATTCTTCTTCTTCAGAGGTCGGGATAGATTATCTCGATGTCCAAGTCGTGGATCAGCCTTCGGAGCTCGTCACAGGATATGGGGCGCTTGAACTCGCTGCACCTTTTAACCCGCTCGGCCAGGAGGCATATCTCGTCCCTCTTCAGATCGTAGCCCATCTTCTTGGTGATGTGCTTGAGGGCCCGGGCCCCGGTGTGCTTTCCGATGATTATCCTCCTCGCCGACCCCACCATCTCGGGGGAGTAGAGCTCGTAGGTTCGGGGCTCCTCCAATACCGCTGCCACGTGGATCCCCGACTCGTGGGCGAAGGCGTTGTCTCCGACCACGGCCTTGTTCTTGGGCATCATGACCCCCGAGTAGCTCTGGACCAGCTTCGAGAGGGTGGTGAGCTTTGTAGTGTCGTACCGGTCCACGCCGTAGTGGACCCTGAGGGCCACCATCAGCTCCTCCAAGGGGGTGTTCCCGCTCCTCTCTCCGATTCCGTTGACGGTGGTGTGGAGCTGCTTTGCCCCAGCCTCGGCCGCCGCCAGGGTGTTGGCCAGGGCCATCCCCAGGTCGTCGTGGCAGTGCATGCAGATGGGGATACCTATCTCCCGCTTGATCTCGCTGACCAGAAAGAAGGTGGTACGGGGGTTTAATATCCCCACCGTATCGGCGATGCTGACGTAGTCGGCATTGTACTCCTCCGCCTTCCTGTACAGCCGCTTCAAAAGCTCAAAGTCGGTCCGGGTCGCGTCCTCCGCCGAGAATCTGACGATGAGGCCGTGGTCTTTGGCGTACTCAACCGTCTCGAAGGCGCACTTGACCGCCTCGGCGCAGGTCATGTGGAGCTTGTACTTCAGGTGGAGGTCGGAGGTGGCGATGAAGACGCTGACCATGTCCACGTCGCAGTCCAGGGCGGCGTCCACATCCTTGGGCACGGACCGGGAGAGGACCGAGATCTTGGAGTCGAGGCCGAGGTTGGATACGTCCTGGACGGCCCTCCTCTCCGCCTCCGATACGACCGGAAAGCCAGCCTCGATGATCTCCACCCCCACCTCGTTCAGCTTGATGGCGATATCCAGCTTCTCGTCGGGCCTGAAGACAACGCCGGGCATCTGCTCACCGTCTCTCAGGGTTACATCGCAGACCTCGATATCGATCTCTGGAGTCTTTGCGAGTTTTAGAAACTGATTGACGGAATAATCTTGCATGTCGTGATGTTATCTGGCGCCCTTCAGTTAAATCGGTTTCGAAGGCAACTGGTGTCCGACTTCCAGATAGCTTCTCCCGACCTCAATGGAGGGGGAGAAGGTCGTCGAATAAACGCAGGAAGGAGAAGAAAGAGCAAGGAGATGGAGGGGAGCAAGAAGAGGAAAGCAAGAGAGAAAAAGAGGAAGAGATGAAGAGGAAGGAAGAGAGGAGATGGAGGAGAGAAAGAAGAGGAAAGGAAGAGAGGAAAAAGAGGAAGAGAAGAAGAGGAAGGGTGGATATCTCTTCCCTTCTGAACCCTCCCTCTATCTCCCCTTTTAGACGCCTTCCAGGTTCACCGTATTGTTGAAGAACCGATTCGGTCCGACCCGGTCGATCCCGGAGTCGCGAAGGCTGATCCCCAAGGCGTTGTAGCCGATGACGTTTCCGGTCACCACGGCGTTCGTGGTCGCATCCAGGAATATCCCAGCTTTTGTGTTGTTGACCAAGACATTCCCCTCGATCCGATTGCTATCGGAGCTGAGGATGGAGATTCCGTCGTCCAGGTTGTTGCTGACCACGCTGTCAGATACCAGATTTCCGGCGGCTCTGAAGATGAGGATGCCGTCGTTGCCGTTGTTGGAGGAGATGCACCCGGTTATGGTGGTGTTGGAAGAGCCCTTGATGTAGATCCCCGCCCAGTCGCTGTTCATGATCCCACAGCCTGAGATGAGGTTGTCGTTCGAGACGACCTCGATCCCGGCACTGGGGTAGGGGCCGGCGTTGGTGATGTACAATCCTTCAAGGACGATCCCGTCGGCCTCCAGGAGGACGGCGCTGCCGTTACCCTTAGCATCTATCACTGGGACCCCCTCGCCGGTGTCCACCCCTCTGATGGTGACCGATTTTTCAAGGACGATCTTCTCGTTGTAGGTTCCGCTCCCCACCTCTATGACATCCCCCTCGCCGGCGGCCTCGATCGCCGCCTGGATGCTGGTGAAGTTGCAGCCATTCAGACATACTGCGTGAACGGCTTCTCCGAAGACGCCCTCGGCCTCCTCCGGTGCCGTCACCGTGATGGGCTCTTTGAGAGACTCATTGAGAGATTCGTTGAGGGAATCATTGAGGGATTCGTCGATTGCGCCGGATTCAGTCTCATTTGTCGCTGGAGGGAGGGAGAGATCGGCCTCCGCTCCGGCCTCGATGGTGGTCGTATCGTTCAACCCGGTAACGTTATCGATTAGCGCGAGAGCTTCGGTGAAGTTCTCTGAATCATTGGCCGTCCCTTCCGCAACATCTGAGCTTGCGTTCGTCTCCTGAGGCAGAAGATCTTCAACCACCGCACTCTCGTTGATGTCATCGGAGACCACGGCCTGGACCAGCCCCGCAGATAAGATGAGGGCCAGCGCGAGCCAGGTGCCGATGGCGAGCCTGTGAATGTGATCATCGAGCATATTTAGACCTCTTAATTTCAATATAGAACTTGCTCGGCATTAAAATTACTTAACAATATCGAGCCGAATTCGCTCTCGGATATTCTTCAATTTCCACCGATATCCCCGAAATCTTCTATATCCACCGATATCCCCGATATCCCCGATATCCCCGATATCCTGATTACTCCGAGGTGTTGACCTCAACTTGGAAGACCTCAGGCCAGAGCTTCCCGGTGACGAAGAGCCTATCGGACTGGTCATCGTAGGCGATCCCGTTCAATACGTCTCTTCCGAGCCGCTCCTCTTCGCTCAACAGGCCCGAGAGGTCGATCCACGCCACTACCTTCCCCGTCTGCGGCGATATGATGGCGATCTCATCTGTCTGCCAGACGTTGGCGTAGATGAGACCCTGGACCCACTCCAGCTCGTTGAGCCTGGAGAGGGGCCCGCCGTCGGAGCATACCTCCAGGGTCCTCCTCACTTCGAAGGTCTGGGGATCCAGGAAGCGGAGGACTGAGGACCCATCGCTCATGATCAGGCTTGAGCCGTCGGTGGTGATCCCCCACCCCTCTGTGGGGTAGGAGAAGGTCTCAACGAGGGCGAAGCTCTCGCGGTCCCAGACCAGGCCCATCCCCTCCTTCCAGGTGAGCTGGACCAGCCGGTCCTCCCAGAGGACGATCCCCTCGCCGAAGATCTCGGGCGGCAAGCTCCGGATTCTCACCAGCTCCCCCGTCTCCAGGATCGTCTCCCGGAGGCTGGACCTGCCATAAAGCCCCGTCCCCTCGTAGAGGATGCCGTCCCGATAGGCGAGCCCCTGGGTGAAGGCCTCAGGATCATGGGGAAAGACCGCCACCAGATCAAAACCATAAACAGGTGCCCCCTGATCATCTAGCTGCCCCCCCATGCAGCCCGCCGAAAGGATGGAAAGCAGGGCCGCGAGGGTCGGGGCCATGGCACAGCTCGCGGGGGAGCCGGGGGCAGAGGTCGAAGTCCGGGCGGCAGCCGATCTGGAGGTCATGGTCCAGGTTCTTCGAGGTCGAACAGATATTTAGGAGATTCGCTAAGGGGCTCTGAAGAACATCGGCCGGGTCCGAAGAGGCCGAGGAGGAACGGGGAGCCGTCTACCAACAGGTATATCTTCATGGCGGATGCACCCCTTCCAGCTTGCGCAGATGACCTCTTTGGGGATCTCGCTAGCACCGTCGATTCTCCGAATCGATGACCAAAAAGGCGCGTGAATATAATGGACGATAGACGTGGACGTAGAGGCGGCTTCGACAGAGGCCCCAGAGAGATGCACGACGCGG
>DAINAQ010000064.1:0-6143 GCA_036733325.1 Methanothrix sp. | reverse complement strand
CTCGGAACTCATCTTCTGGTAGTTACCTCCACAGAATATATGAACTCATTCCTCGCATCCGACTTTCGATACTGCAAATGAGCCAATCTTCTGGTAGACATGATATCAATAGGGTAAAAAGGTATTGGTGGCTGGGCGCACCGGGTGAAATCGACAACTGCCGTCGGCCTGATTCCCCAGCAACCACAGACGAAGTTGATCTTGAAAACTTCCGTACTTAGATCTCAGAGGATCTGTCCTGAAGGCCGAGGATCCGTCCTGATGGCGGAAGATCCGTTCGTAGTCTCCGGATCGTCCCGTCCTTCAAGAGACGGCCCGAGGCCGTCTGGATCTGAGGTTGTTTGAGGAGGAGAGACTCCGGAGAGAAGGCTCCTCGGATGATGAAGATGACGATGATGACGATGATCCGCCTTGGACGGGACAGATCAGAGATCGCTTCCGAAGATCGTGGATCGATCCGGTTCGACCTCAGAGGTTCATCAACCCCCGATCCCCGGCACCATGGGCCCGGAGATGCAAGCCAGCTCTTATGGGAGCCTTCACCGCTTCACCTCTCTCAGCCTTCTTATGATCACCTCGGCCAGGAATATGGCCAAGGCCGCAAAGAGGAGGGTCCACCGGCTGCTGACCCTCTGCTGGATCGTGATCTCGCTCCTCTTTCTGGCCTCATCGACGAGGCTTCTCGCCACTTCAGCCTCGTTGAACACCATCCCGCCGCTGGACATGATCAACCTGGAAAATTCCGGGTTGTATCCTACGTACCTGAACTCGAGAGGGTAGTTTATGGCTATCCCGTAGTCTCCGACGGTGTACACCCCCTCCTCCTCGGGGGTCACCGTCGCTCTATATCGGTTCTCACCCACCCTCTCCACCTGGGCTGATCCCACCCTCGGAGGGCTGGGGCTGGTTATGGTGATCTCGAGGGGGGTTCCCAGCCACCCGTCTTCGGCGTCCACCCTCCCCGCCTCCGGCCTGGGATCGCCGATGGCCCAGTTCACCGTCCTGGATACCAGCCGCGAGTTTTCGGCTGAGTAGACCTCAGGGGCCCAGGCGGTCCCGTCGTCGGTGGTCAGGGCCGCCACCCTCCCCAGGCCGTACCTCCAGCTGGTGAGGATCGGCTTTCCGTCCAGCATCACCACCAGCCTCTGGCCTCCGGGCTTGGGGGTGACGTCGTTGAACCCGGTGGCGTTGGCGGTGATGTTCAGATCGGAGGTTATGTAGTGGTTCTGATCTGCGATCATCAGGGAGTAGCCGCTGGCCGGGACCTCCTCCTCTTCAGGCGGCTCCTCGGTCTCCGGCCTCTCCTCGGTCCGGATGGTGACGGAGCTGGGATAGACCGCTGAATGGTACTCCGCTCCGCTTCTGGCAGCGAGATCCGCGAAACCTCCGGGGGCGTCCACGAAGCTCTTCACCTCCACCAGGTGGACCGCAGCCGTCATCTCCTGGATCATCCTGGTCGACTCCTCGAAGACCTGGGGGTACTCTCTCACCCGGCCATCGGAGATGACGATGACCTCTCCCACGCCGGCGGTGGAGTTGAGGATATCCCGGGCCAGGGCAAGACCGGTATCCAGCTGGGTCTCCTCCTGGGCTCCAGGCTGGGGGGAGAGGCTGGATATCCGATCCGCGATCATGATCTCTTTTCCGGCGATGGGGGTGGGGGTGAAGACGACGAAGGCCTCGGTCCCGAAGACGACCAGAGCGACCCGATCGTCCCTGAACTCGGGGGACTTCAGAAGTTCTATGGCCAGCGATTTCTCGTAGTCGAGGAAGGTGGCCCCCCCTATGGACATCTCCCTTCGGGTGCTCCCCGATATGTCCATGATGATGACCGTGATCTTCCCCCCCTCGAAGATGCTGGGCACCGATTTCACCGGCAGGACCTCCTCCAGGCTGGTGTTCCTGTAGTCTCCGAAGTCGAAGGAGTCCTCGCCTCCCACCACCACCAGACCTCCGCCCTCCCTGACATAATCCTTCAATCCCGAGAGCTCTGGACCGTACCTCTGGTCGTCCAGGACCACCGCCTTGTACCCATCGACTCCGGACCCCGGCTCTTCGGCCCTGAAGCTGGCGGCGGTGGTCAGCCTGTACTGCTGGGAGAGGACCTCGGAGAGGGGCGACTCCTCCTCCGCCACCAGGAGGACTTCGGGCTTGGGGACGACGTAGACGGCTTTCTGGTAGCGGTCGTTCTCCCTCCGGGCGTCCTGGGGGAAGGCTATCGTCGCCTCCAGGAGGTGAGTTCCCGTGGACGAAAACCGGTGGGATATCTTGATGGAGGCGGACCTCCCCTCCCCCGAGATCGCGTTCTGGTAGATGACCAGGTCGTCGGCCCGGACGATGAGGACCCCCTCAAAGTCGCCGCCGGAGCTTCTCACCAAAACGGAGAAGGGGTAGTCACCTCCGAGGACCGCGGTGTTCGTCCCGGAGATCTCGACGCTGTAGTCCTCCCTCACCGGCTCCATCTCCAGGGCGAAGACGGTGGAGTTCGCAGACCTGGCCAGGGCCAGGGACTCCTCCAGGCTCCGGCCGGCGTTGCTGTAGCCGTCGGTGACCAGGAGGAGGGCTCCGCCCTGCTGGGCGTACTGGAGGATCTTGTCCCCCAGCGGAGTCGTCCTCCCGGAGAAGGTTCTGATGGTGGAGTCGGGGATCTCGGCCCCGACCCTATCGGCCGCCCCCCGGTCGAAGATCTCCGTCGAGGCCGTGAGGTCTGAGACGACGGTTATGAGGGGCCTCCTCGACTGGGTCGTCTCCGTAACCGTGAGGTAGGGGTTTGCCAGGGCCACGGCCAAAAGGCAGAATATGACGGTTCTGCTGAGGACCAGGAGTCTGTTTCTGTTCCAGCGCAGGCTGGCGATCCCCGCCACCAGGATCAGGGGAACCAGCAGGAGCAGGCGAGGCTGGGAGAAGTAGAGATCTTCCATCATCCCTCCCGCCTCCTCTTGAGGATGATGAGCTCGATGACGAGAAGGAGAGCGGCGATTGATACGAGCCAGCCGGAGAGATCTTTGTTGATCAGCCTCTCCGAGCCCTCCCCGAAGGTGAATGTCCCCCGGTTGAGGGTCCTTCCCTCCAAAAGGTCGGACTCCACCGGATCGTACATGTTGCTGGCGATGGTCCTGCCCTGGAACCTGTAAATTCCTATCCTATCCAGAAGCAGGACGTCGGTTGTGATCCTCTCCCCCGGAGCCTCCACCACGGTCTGCTCCCCCAGCCTCACCACCTCGCCAGTATTTCGGTTCGACTCGGTGGCGTCGGGGACGTCGGTCAGCCAGTTGATCATCTGGTACCAGAATATGGGGTACTCGGGCCTCATATGGAAGTCGGAGCTCTGCCTTGAGAAGCCCAGATAGACGACGGTGCCGCTGCCGAGCCTCCAGTAGGAGATGACGGGGACGGCGTTCGCCTCGGCGATGGTCACCGACCCCTGGCGGGGTGAGGCCGCGAGGTAGCTGTAGACCTCCACCTCGTCCAGGTGGAGGTCCTCGGCGAAGACGGGGTTTCTGGTCCAGAGGGGAGCCGTCTCGTTGGCGACGCCGGTGATCCTCACGGGGAGGTAATCGGGGCTTTCCGAAGCGTCGGAGGCGACGTATACCACCTTGCCGCCGCCGTAGACGTATCGGTTCAGCTCGCCGTCGGAGCTGGCGTTCTCGATCACCACCAGGTCGAAGCCGTCGTAATCGCCCGACCTGCTGACGGCGGCGTTGGGGATCGATCGCAGGGCGGCCAGGACCGGCCCCTCGTCGCCGCGGTAGAGAACCCTCCTCGGCCTCAGCTCCGGGGCGTAGATGTAAGCCTCGTCGTCGGAGGATATGGCGTCATCGACCTCCAGAGCTACGACGGTGGTGCCGGGGAAGGCGTCGAAGGTGAGGTAGCTGTCCCCCCCAGCGTCTATGGTTCGGGTGCTGGTGGTGGTCCCCCCGGGCCCCATGATCCTTATGGGGACGGTCCTGGTTCTTCCGTAGTTTCTTATGAGACAGCTGCAGTTCAGAGACCCGCCGGAGTCGACGATCCAGCCTCCCACGATCCCCACGTTCTCCCCCTCACCGCCGGAGTCGACGAAGACGACCCCGGTCCCCTCGGTCTCCATGAGCCCTCTGGTCACCTCCGGGTCGTCGCCGGTCCAGCTGACGAAGTCGGAGACCACCAGGACCAGGCCCCCTTCGGCTCCCAGGAGGCTCTTTCCCAGGTTCATCCCCGCCGAGAGGTCCGCCGAAACCGCCCTCGGGGAGAGAGCTTCGACGACCGACCTCGCCTGCTCACCGTTTCCCTCTCTCAGGGCGACGATGGGGATCGACTCCGCCAGGACTATGCTGATCCGATCTATTCCTGATGCCCGCTGGAGGACCATCTCTCTGGCTTGATCGAAGCTCGCCTCCATGCTGGCCGACAGGTCCAGGACCACCACCAGGTGAGCCCCCCGGGTCCCTCGGGCTTCGGTGAAGGGGCCCGCAGCGGCAAATACGAGGAAGAAGATCACCAGAAGCTGGGTCCAGAAGAGGGGGTCGGTGATCAGCCGGTTCAAGGACGCCGAAGGCCTGGCCTCCCCCTCTCTGATGAAGGCCGTCGACGGGAAGGGCTGGTCCCTGGGCCTGGGCCTGATCATGTAGAGGATGATCAGGGGGACGGTGCTCAACAAGCCCAGGAGGGCGAGAGGGGTGCTGAAGGGCATCGTCGAGCTTACGCTCAAGGCCGAGAAAAGGTTTGCGCAAGATCAGGCTTTTTCTCCATGGCAACATCCATCCGTGCCAACATTCTTAATACAATTGAAGATCTCAGTCTTCTCTGATCCTGCTCATGGAGGTGCACCACAATGATCAGCGTCATGGAAGTATATCAGCTCCTGCCCAAGACCAACTGCAAGAAGTGCGGCCTTCCCACCTGCATGGCCTTCGCCGTCGAGCTTCTGGGAAAGCGGAAGGCCATCGAGGACTGCACTCCCCTGGTGGAGGAGACCAAGTACGAGAAGAAGCTCGCGGGGCTGAGGGAGCTAATGGCCCCGATATTGAGCACCGAAGCCACGGAGACGGGCATGGTCATTCATCCGGAGAGGTGCTACGGGTGCGGAAACTGTGTTGTCGCCTGCCCGGTGAACGTGGCAAACGACCCCAGGGGGACGGCGATCGGCCGCGGTCCCATCAGCGGCAAGGCGATCCTGATGGTGGAAGACGGCATCGTCAAGTGTGTGAACGTGGATCAGTGCAGGCGGTTTGGGCCGGAGAGGGTCCTCTGCAACGCCTGCATCGTGACCTGCCCCAGCAAGGCGATCGAGTTCATCTAGGTGGTAGCAATGGCGTTCTGTACAGGTTGCTCTCTTTTATGTGACGATATCGAGGTGGATTTTGAAGGGGGGGAGGTCAAAAGGACTCTGAACCTCTGCAGAAAGGGGCGGGGCCACTATGACGCCCTCACCGTCGATCGGCTGAATCCGGCCGTCGGCGGCTCCGGGGTGGTGGTCGGAGAAGCGGTGAAAGCTGCGGCAGAGGTTCTGTCGGGGGCAGATCACCCCCTCCTCTTCGGCTGGGGGCGGTCGACCCTGGCGGCCCAGAAGCTCGGGGTCGATCTCGCAAAGAAGCTGGGCTCCGCCATCGACGACCCCTCCTCCTACTCTCAGGGGCTGATCACGGAGAAGATTCTTAAGGGCGAGATCCCCACCTGCACCTTCGACGACGTCAGAAACTTCGCCGACGTCTCCATCTTTTGGGGTGACGACCCCTCCAGCAGCCATCCCCGCCACATGTCGCGGTTCTCCTACTTCCCCCGGGGCGAGAAGAGGCAGAGGGGGTACGAGGAGGACCGGGAGGCGATCGTGGTCGACGTGAGGAGGTCGCCGACGGCCATGATCGCCGCCGACGGTTTCTTCAAGATCCAGCCGGGCGGCGACGCCGCCTTCATCGACGCCCTTCTGGCGACCTTGGGCGGGAAGATCCCCAAGGTGGAGGATAAAAAGAGGATGCTGAACCTGGGAACCAAGCTGCGGAAGGCGAAGTTCGGGGCGATCTTCACCGGGCTGGGCCTGGCCCAGTCCCGGAAGGGCGACGTCGAGGCGTTCGCGTCCCTGGTGGCGAAGCTGAACCAGCTGACCCGCTTCTCGGTGATCCCAAGCCTCGGCGACTACAACACCCGGGGCTTCAACCAGACCCTCT
>DAINAQ010000063.1:0-6208 GCA_036733325.1 Methanothrix sp. | reverse complement strand
TCATCGCCTACAAGCTCACCACCCACAGACACCGGGCCGAGATAAACCAGGAGCTTTCTCGGCTCTCGCCCGGGGTCAAAGTCAGCTTCACCCCCCACGTCGTCCCCGCCATCAGGGGAATCCTCACCACGGCCCACCTCCTGCTGAAGGACGACCGCGCGGGCGACATCCCGGACAGGGCGGAGATATTGAAGATCTACCAGGAGTTTTACCGGGACTGCCCCTTCATAAGGCTCGTCCCCGGAGTTCCGTCCCTGGGCGCGGTGCGGGGCTCGAACTTCTGCGACATCGGCTTTGAGCTGGACGGGTCCGGGGACCGGATTGTGGTGGTATCGGCGATAGACAACCTGGTGAAGGGCGCCTCCGGTCAGGCGATCCAGAACATGAACCTGATGCTGGGGCTTTCCGAGACCGAGGGGCTGTGGTTTCCGGGCTCTGCCCCCTGAGGACCCCTGGGGCGGACCCGGAGACTGAAAGCATAAATAAAAAGAGAGCGGAGGAGGTAAAGCATGTTGGTCAGGGACGTGATGAATCCGGAGCCGATCGTCTGCCAGGCGAGCGACGCCGTCAGCGACGCGGTCAGGCTCCTGAGAGAGAACGAGATCAGCGGGATGCCGGTTCTGGAGGGAAAGCGGCTGGCCGGCGTGGTCTCGGAGTCGGATCTATTGAGGCTCCTCTCCGCCGAGAAGGAGGGGGGGCTGTGGCTTCCAAGCCCTCTGGAGGTCCTGGAGATCCCCATCCGGGACCTGATCCGATGGGAGAAGCTCCAGACCGGGGCCGAGGAGATCGGTAAGATCCGGGTCTCCGAGGTGATGGAGAAGAAGGTGGTCACCATCGGTCCCCAGGATACCATCGAGACAGCGGCGTCGATGATGGTCCGCCATCGGATCAACCGTCTCCCGGTCCTGGAGGGCGAAAAGCTGGTGGGGATCGTCACCCGAGGAGACATCATAGCCGGTCTGGGGATGGGGGCGTCGGAAGTTGAAGCGGATTGAGGGCGGGATATGCGCCGTCGACGGGGTCGCCGCCTCCGGGGTGAAGAGGGGCAAGTACGGGGTCGCCCTGATCGCCGCCAGCGGCACCGCCGCCGGGGTCTTCACCACCAATAAGATCAGGGCGGCTCCCCTGGAGGTGACCAGCGATAATCTGGCCGGCTCCGGGGGGAGGCTTGCCGGGGTGATCGCCAATAGCGGCTGCGCCAACGCCTATACCGGATCCCGAGGGGTCGAGGACGCCCGCTGGATGGCGGGTCTTCTGGCAGGCCATCTGGGAGTCGGGGGAGAGGAGATCGGGGTCGCCTCGACGGGAGTGATAGGGAGGTATCTGGACCGGGAGCTGATGAATGAGCTGTTCGGTGAGGCCAGGGGCCGTCTCCGCTCCGACCTTCTGGCGAGCGAGGAGGCGGCGAGGGCGATCATGACCACCGACACCGTGGTCAAGGATATCGCCGTCGAGCACGCCGGGCTCAGGGTGGCGGGGATCACCAAGGGGGCCGGGATGATCGAGCCGAATATGGCCACCATGCTCTCATTCATCTACACCGACGCCAGGATCTCCTCGGAGGCCCTCCGGGAGTGCCTCCTGGAAGCCGTCGAGGATAGCTTCAACATGCTGGTCGTCGACGGAGACACCAGCACCAACGACATGGTCCTCCTGACGGCCACGGGCAAGGTCGAGGTGGATATTGCCTCCTTCAAGGAGGCGCTGAGCTATGTCTGTGTAGAGCTCGCCAAGATGATGGCCAAAGACGGTGAAGGGGCGACGAAGCTGGTGGAGATGGAGGTGGTCGGGGCTCGGAATCGAAAGGACGCCCGCCTCGCCGCCAAGACCATCGTGAGGAGCAGCCTGGTCAAGACCGCCATCTTCGGAAAGGACCCCAACTGGGGGAGGATTGTGGCGGCGGCGGGAAGGTCGGGGGCGGAGATCGACCCCCAGAAGATCACCCTGTCCATCTCCGCCGCCAGCCAGGGGAAAGAGATCTTCCTGGTCAAGGACGGCAAGATCGTCGACGGCGTCCTGGATGAGGCCGAGGAGGCGATGAAGTCCGGAGAGCTATTGATCACCCTCGATCTCGGCCTCGGAGACGGCGCCGCCCGGGCCTTCGGCTGCGACCTCTCCTACGACTACGTCAAGATCAACGCCGATTATACAACCTGAGGACAGGGAGCGAGGAATTCATGCTTTTGAGGGGAGAGAGGCTGGGGGGGGAGATCTCCGGGGAGGTCCTGGAGTTCATATCCTCCCGGGAGGCGGATCGGTGGATCTTCGAAGCGGACCTGCTGGTGGATAGAGCCCACCTGGTGATGCTGAAGGAGCGGGGGCTCGTCAGCGGCGAGGAGTTTTCGGCGATCGTGGCGGGGCTAGAGGGGATCGAGGAGGAGAGCCTGGGCGAGGGCGAAGACGTCCACGAGGCGATCGAGGCGGAGCTGATAGCGCAGGTTGGGGCCGTCGGGGGCAAGATGCACACCGGCAGATCCAGGAACGACGAGGTGGCCACCTGCATCCGGATCGTCCTCCGGGGCGAGCTCCTCGGCCTCATGGCCGAGGTGAACAACCTCTCCAGAGCCCTGGTGGAGAGGGCCACCGATAACGCCGAGTCGGTAATCCCCGGGTTCACCCACCTCCAGCACGCCCAGCCCACGACCCTCGCCCACCACCTCCTGGCCCACGCCGACGCCCTCCTCCGGGACTTCCAGCGGCTCCGGGATTCTTACGGTCGAGTCAACCGCTCGCCCCTGGGCGCCGCGGCCTTCGCCTCCACCGGCTTTGAGATCGACCGGGAGAGGACCGCTGAGCTTCTCGGATTCGACGGCCTGGTCGAGAACAGCATGGACGCGGTATCGACCAGAGACTTTCTCCTGGAGGCCTTATCCAACTCGGCCATCCTCATGGCGAATCTGAGCCGGCTCGCCGAGGAGCTGATCCTGTGGTCGACCTCAGAGTTCGGCTACATTGAGCTGGACAACCTCTTCACCTCCACCTCCTCCATCATGCCTCAGAAGAAGAACCCGGACACCGCAGAGCTGGTCCGGGGGAAGACCGGCTCGGTATTCGGGGCCCTCATCGCCGCCCTGGCCATCTGCAAGGCGCTTCCCATGAGCTACAACCGCGACCTGCAGGAGGCGACGCCGAACCTCTGGCGGGGCGTCTCGACGACCAGGGGCGCAGTCCGGATCATGGCCGGAGCCATCTCGTCGGCCAAGTTCAGAACCGATCGGCTGGAGGCATCCTCAGGCGCGGGCTTCTCCACGGCGACGGAGCTGGCCGACTCCCTGGTCAGAAATGCGAAGATCCCCTTTCGGACCGCCCACCAGATCGTGGGGGCCCTGGCGGTCAGGAGTGACCTTCCGACCGTTCAGGATCTGGACGAGGCCGCGGAGAGGATCGCCGGATTCAGACCCAGCGAGAGGGGCTTCGGCGAGGAAGAGCTGAAGGCTGCCCTGGACCCGAAGGAGAACGTGGCCGCCAGGTCGAGGATCGGAGGGCCCGCGCCAGCTGAGACCAGTAGGATGGCCGCCGACCGGCTGGAGAGGATCGAGGAGAACGGGCGGCTGGTCGCCGAGATGAAAGAGAGGGTTGATTCTGCCCTGGCGGCCCTGCGGGAGATGAGGTGAGCCTGCCGGATGGCGGCCGAGGCGGTGAACACGGGGTCCTCGGGCGGCGCGGCTCTGGAGGCGGGCCGGGCCCTGCCGTCCGAAAAAGCCGAGCCGGAGGCTGGACCTGCGAGCTGGAAGAGGCGGCTCGGCTTCGGCCTGGTCGCCCTATCCTGTCTCCTCTACGGCTCCCTCCTCCTCGTCCCGACGACCACCTTGTCCACGGAGGGGAAGGTCGCCCTCTCGTCCCTTCTGGTCATCTCCGGCGAGGCGTCCTTCTGGATCGGCGGCCTCATCCTGGGCCGGGAGGCTATCAGACGGTGGCGCGGCTCCCTCGATCCGCGCCGGTGGCGCCGGGGGGGATGAGGGTGGCCGCACTCACCGAGGTCCTGGAGTTGGGCCGCTGGGCCGATTGCCACTGAATCAATCCCTTCTAAGGCTCAGGACCCGCTCTTCGCGACACCGGCCCTCTTAGACGCATTGAGGAAGGTCATCCCCACCACTTCGCCCTTTTCGCGTCTGATTATAACGTCGTCGTCTGTAAGCTCAGAGTCGTCGGCGTGACTTGGCTTTTTGAAGCTGACGTAAAGGACGTCTGCTTCTTCATCGTAGTCAACCCAGATTGAAAACGCCTCCTTTGTTGGGGATTCACCATGGAGCAATTTAATACGTTTGGTCTATTCATCGCCGCTAATTCAAACTGGCACTTTGGAAAAAATGCCACCACTCCGCCTTGATTCCCCAGCGAATTCAAAAGCCTTGTCGAAGCTGTCATTGGAAGGAGATCGACTATTGATCAAGTGTTCCGCTATTTTAATCGTTAGGACAAGTTGCCCCTATCGTCCTTTATCGCCATCTCCTGCGGGGCGTCCTTCTGGATAGGCGGCCTCATCCTGGGCCGGGAGGCGATCGGACGGTGGCGGTCCACCCTCGATCCGGGCGGGTGGAAATCGGCTTCGATATCGTCCAGCTTGCCACTAATGTAAGAGAAAGGGCCTTCCGCCAGATCTTTTATCACCCCTCCAAATATACTACCATCATGAGCGAAGAGCTGAAAAGAGCCCTCCTGGAACGGTGCCAAAGCATGGAGATCCCGATGGTGGGGATCGCCGGCGTCGACCGATGGGCTTCGCATCCTTTCGAGCCCTGGGTCCCCGAGGAGTTCTGGCCCCAGTCTATATTTCCGGAGGCGAGGTCGGTGGTCGTCATAGGTCTTCCCATCTCCCTTCCCGCGCTGGAGACCTCGCCCTCGATCTGGTACCGGGAGCTCTATCGGACCGTCAACATCCTCCTGGACCAGTACACCTACCGGCTCTCAAACTTCTTAAACGAGAGGGAATGCCCTTCGGTCTTCGTCCCTCGAGACGGATATGCCGACCTCAGGGCCCTCGTCAAGAATCCGGTGGCCTTCTTCTCCCATCGGCACGCGGCCTATCTCGCCGGTCTGGGAAGCTTCGGGGTGAACAACGTCCTTCTGACCAGAAAGTACGGCCCCAGGGTCCGCTTCGGCTCCCTCTTCACCTCGGCAGAGCTTCCGGCTGATCCCTTGATGGAAGAGGATCTCTGCACCCGGTGCATGAGATGCGTCCGGATGTGTCCTGCCAACGCCCTGGACGAGAGGGACTACCCCGCAGGCCTCACCGATAAATCTGCCTGCACCGCCTACAGCGCCCACCTGACCGAGAAAGGGGTCTCGCCCTGCGGGGCGTGCATCAAGGTCTGCCCGGTCGGAGCGGATCGGAAGCTCTATGGCCGAACCGACCCCTCTATCTACGCCAGCGGTGAAGGGGGTACGGAATTACAGAGAGCCTGGGAGCACGTCCGGTCTTACGGCGGGAGGTGACGGGATGGATGGCACAGCGGTAGGTGACGAGATGGATGGCGGGCAGGTGGCGAATGGCAGCGGGCGGTGGCGGAGGCTGCCGGGCGGCCTCAGGCCGTCTCCGCCCTGGCCACCTCTTCCAGCCCCAGCTCCTTGATCGACTCCTCCCTCATCTTGTACTTCTGGATCTTGCCGGAGACGGTCATGGGGAAGCCGTCGACGAACTTGATGTACCGGGGGATCTTGAAGTGGGCGATCCTCCCCTTGCAGAAGAGCTTGACCTCCTCGGCGGTGAGGGTCCTGCCCTCCTTCAGCTTGATCCAGGCCATCAGCTCCTCGCCGAACCGTGCGTCGGGGACCCCGATCACCTGGACGTCGCTGATGTCGGGGTGGGTGTAGAGGAACTCCTCGATCTCCCGGGGGTAGATGTTCTCGCCGCCTCTGATCACCATGTCCTTGAGCCGGCCGGTGATCTTGCAGTAGTCCTCGTCGTCGAGGACGCCCAGGTCCCCGGTGTGGAGCCACCCCTCTTTGTCGATGGCCTTCTCGGTGGCGCCGGGGTTGTTGTAGTAGCACCTCATGATGGCGTAGCCCCTGGCGCAGATCTCCCCGGTCTCGCCCCGGGGGGAGATCTTGCCGGTGCCGGGGTCGACGATCTTCACCTCGGTGTGGGGCATGGGCTTTCCGACGGTGGAGACCCTCCGGTCCAGGGAGTCGGAGGTCGAGGACATGGTGATCCCGGGGGAGGCCTCGGTCTGGCCGTAGGTTATCACCACCTCCTTCATGTTCATGA
>DAINAQ010000062.1:0-6262 GCA_036733325.1 Methanothrix sp. | reverse complement strand
CGGCAAGGGCGGCGTAAAGAGCGTTCGATGGTGGCTCTCCAGAAATGGCTTTGTTGTAAATTCTGTGGGGATGACCCACCTGAGCAGCCAACTGGACCTGCGAGTTGGGGTTGCTCTGAGAACCCACATCGGACTCTAAGTCCTCGCTTGCACCGGCTACTGTCGCAAGGGCACCCATAGCTGCCAGGAGCCCCATGCTAACCATGTCCATTTGCTCTCCTCCTTTTTAATTCTTGCCAAATCATAGTAATCTATGAAAAATTTGGCGAGTAACGTACTGACTATCGGTTACTGGACTTATAAAGCTTTCGAAATGGCAATGTTACCCCCATTTTCTTTTTTTTGTCCCTTATTTCGGGGGTCAGAAGGGGCCAAAAATGAAAAATCAAAGATAGAATTATAAAAAGGGGCTTCCAGGAAGTTTAGGGGTATTCTCCTGGAAAGAACCTGGATTATATCGAGAAAAAACCATCGAATCCGGGCTAAAAGCCGCTTTTAATCGGAAAGAACCGGGGTTTGCCGTGGAAGCCGGCCCATCTTCCTCACCACGGCTCCTTCTTCGCTCTGATCCTGTACCCGATAATGTTGGTGATCCGGTGGAGGATTGGTGTTACGATCAGAACGATGAATATAATCTCTGAGCTGAAGTTCTGGGAGAACCACCCGGGAGCAAGGACCAGCAGGAGAGCCCAGCTTCCGAGGACGAAGTCCAGCTGGTCGACGAGGAAGAGGGCTGCCCCCCTCTCCATCCCCATCCTCCTCTTGAAGAAGCTGGCGACGACATCTCCGATCATCGCCCCCAGGGAGAGGCCGATCAGAACCAAAAAGAGTTCGTATCCGGCGCCGAAGCCTGGAAGGCCGAGATCCGGTCTCGCGGATGCGATCTCGTTGAGGACGAGCCCCATCCCCACTCCACCCAGAATTCCGGCGATGGTCCCCCGAAAGGTCTTGCCGTCTCCCAGGATGCGACGGCCGTCCCGGAAGCGTCTGCCCAGATCCAGAGGTCTTCCGCCGCCGAAGAGGACGGCGAAGTTGTTGGGCAGATATGCGGGCAGCATCAGCCAGATCGCGATTAGGAGCGAATTCAAGATCCAGTTCCCCCGATAATGAGCTCTTCAGAGCAAAAGTATCAGGACCCTCGATATATCAAGCTATCCGAACCGTCGCGGGCGGCCGGGCTTGGGGGACGGCTCGGAGGCCGGCCTCGGATCGCCGTCCTCAGATCTATTTGAGGCTACCGAATCCGATTATGGTCCGGCCGAAAGGAGGCCTCCCCTGGGATCGCACCCGCCGGAGCCCTCGTCGGATCGAAAACGTTAAGTTCGACCAGGCGGTGGAGAGGATGAGCGCCGATGGTCCAGTGGTTATGACTTGGGCCTTCCAAGCGTCTGAGGACGCGGAGCAAGCCCAAAACCCGGGTTCGAATCCCGGTCGGCGCATCTCGTTTTTTTGGTGATCAGACTATCTCGTCAGATGACGAACTCCTCTTCGTTAACTTTATATTCTAGGCAGGCCTGTCTCCATCCCATGTCGGCTGGGGGGGATATCTCTGATATTCGAGGGTTGCTCGCAGAAAAGATGGCTGGTGAGATAACCTTATCACATCATCCCGGCGAGACCCTCAAGAAGTGGCGGAGAAATTTCGGCGTAACCCAGACCGAGCTCTCAACCCACCTGGGAATCTCGCCCTCCGTGATCAGCGATTACGAAAGCGGCAGAAGGCGATCCCCGGGCATTCTGATCGTCAGCAAGATCATCGATGCTCTGCTGACCATCGACGAGCTGCGGGGGAGCAGCACCGCCAGAAATTACAGCGCCATGCTCAGCGACGGCGGCAGTTTCGGACGGGTATGCTGCATATGCGAGTACCACGAGCCGATCTCATTATCCAAGTTCGTAGATCAGATCGGTGCCTGCGTGGTCTGCGGGGATGTCGACGTCGCCATATACGGTCATACCATCATCGACAGCTTGAAGGCTATTTTGGAGCTTCTTCCCGACCAGTTTTCCAAGATTTACGGCCGGAGCACCGCCCGGGCCCTGATCTTCACCGGCGTCTCCACCGGCAGATCGCCCATGGTGGCGGTGAGGGTCAGCCACCTCAAACCCGGCGCCGTGATCCTTCAGGGCGTCGACCCCTCCGAGGTGGACGGCGTGGCCAGAAGGATCGCGGAGCTGGAGAGGATACCTCTCCTCGCCACCACCATCTCGGCCGAGGATCTGGCGAACCATCTCTGCGACAGGTGATATAATGGCCGCGGGGATAGTCAGCTACGGGGTCTACCTGCCCCGGTACAGGATAAGGGCCGAGGAGATAGCCAGGGTCTGGGGCGAGAAGGAGGACATGGCCAAAAACCTCAACGTCTTCGAGAAGTCCGTCCCCGACTTCGACGAGGACGCGGTGACCATAGCCGTCGAGGCGGCTCGGAACGCCATCAAGCGAGGGTCCATCGACCCGGCCCGGCTGGGGGCGATCTACGCCGGGTCCGAGAGCCACCCCTACGCGGTGAAGCCGACCGGGACGATCGTCGGCGAGGCGATCGGGGTCGACCACGAGCTCACCGCGGCGGACTTCGAGTTCGCCTGCAAGGCCGGGACCGCGGCGGTCCAGGCCTGCCTGGGGCTGGTGTCTGCAAACCTCATCGACCTGGGGCTCGCCATCGGCACCGACACCAGCCAGGGGGCGCCCGGCGACGCCCTGGAGTATACGGCGGCCGCGGGGGGCGCGGCCTACATCATCGGCCGAGAGAACCTGGCGGCGGAGATCGAGGGGTTCTACTCCTTCACCACCGACACCCCGGACTTCTGGAGGAGGGAGGGGATGCCCTACCCGGAGCACGGCGGGAGGTTCACCGGCGAGCCCGGCTACTTCAAGCACGTCGCCAGCGCCACTCGGGGCCTATTGAAGAAGATGAGGACCATCCCCGAAGATTACGACTACGCCGTCTTCCACCAGCCCAACGGCAAGTTTCCGGTGAGGGTGGCCCGGATGCTGGGATTCTCTATGGATCAGATCGAGCCGGGGCTGGTCGTCCCCTGGATCGGAAACACCTACTCGGGGTCCAGCCTCATCGGCCTGGCCGCAACCCTGGACGTCGCTCGCCCCGGGGAGAGGATATTCCTGGCCAGCTTTGGGTCGGGGGCGGGAAGCGACGCCTTCAGCATACGCGTCTGCGACGGCATAGAAGATATTAGGGATCGGGCGCCGCGGGTAAGGGACTACATCAAGGACGCCGTCTATCTGGACTACGCGGTTTACGCCAAGCACAAGGGAAAGCTTCGGCTGTGAGATTCATGAGATCTGTATCGATTATCGGGGCCGGTTGCACGCGGTTTGGGGAGAGGTGGGACGATTCCCTCAGAGACCTGGTGGTGGAGACGGGGATAAGGGCCATCGAGGATGCCAACGTCTCCGGCGAGGAGATCGACGGCCTCTACGTAGGGAACATGAGCGGGGGCCGGTTCGTGGAGCAGGAGCACATAGGAGCCCTCATCTCCGACTGCGCGGGCCTCTCCCGTCTCCACGTCCCCAGCACCAGGGTGGAGGCGGCCTGCGCCTCGGGAGGGCTCGCCCTAAGGCAGGCGGTTCTGGCGGTGGCCAGCGGCTACTCCGACGTGGTCATCGCCGCCGGGGTGGAGAAGATGACCGACGTCACCGGCGGGGTGGCCGCCGACGCCCTCGCCGCCGCCGCCGACCGGGAATGGGAGTGCTTCTTCGGGGCGACCTTTCCGGCCCTCTACGCCATGATCGCGAGGCTCCACATGCACCGCTTCGGAACCACCAGGGAAGAGCTCGCTGCGGTGGCGGTAAAGAACCATCACCACGGCTGCATGAACCCGATATCTCAGTACCGGACTGAGATCACCGTCGATAAGGTTCTCAAATCCCCCCTGGTCGCCGATCCCCTCCGGGTACTGGACTGCTCGCCGATCACCGACGGCGCCGCCGCCGTCGTCCTGGCCCCAACGGACCTGGCCAGAAAGTTCTCCGACTCGCCGGTTCGGATCCTGGCCGCGGCCCAGGCCAGCGACACCCTGGCCCTCCACGATCGGAGGGATATGACCACTCTGGACGCATCGGTCTATGCCGCGAGGAAAGCCTTCGACCAGGCGGGTTTGGAGCCAAAAGACATCGACCTGGCCGAGGTCCACGACGCCTTCACCATCGGGGAGATCGTGGCCATCGAGGATCTGGGATTTGTGGAGAAGGGGGAGGGAGGCAGGGCCACCCAGGAAGGTCTCACCGCCATCGGCGGAAAGATCCCCGTCAACACCTCCGGGGGCCTCAAGGCCTGCGGCCATCCCGTCGGCGCCACCGGAATCAAGCAGGCCTACGAGCTGGTCCTTCAGCTTCGGGGTGAGGCCGGAGAGCGGCAGGTGGAGGGCGCCGAGATCGGCCTCACCCACAACGTCGGCGGGTGCGGAGGGACCGCCTTGGTCCACATCATGTCGAGGTGACGAATTGTCCACAGTGCCCAGATTCTGGAGACATATACCCCAGAGGTACAACCTGGTGGGGACCCACTGCGAGAACTGCGATGAGTACTACTTTCCACCCCGGACGATCTGCCCCAACTGCCGCAGAGACGCCAAGATGAAAGAGTACAAGTTCGCGGGCAGTGGCAGGGTGGTGACCTACACCACCATCTACAACGCCACCGACGACTTCAAGAGGCAGACTCCCTACAACCTGGCCATCATCGAGCTGGACGAGGGGCCCAGGCTGACCGGGCAGGTGATCTGCAGCCCCGGAGAGATCGAGATCGGGATGAGAGTGAAGCCGGTCTTTCGGATCCTGGGAAAAGAGGGTGAGCGGGGGATCATCTACTACGGGACGAAGTTCGTCCCGGCCGAGGGCCCGGTCTGACCGGAGAACCGGGATCTCTCAGAACGCCTGGTTTTTTCTCTGGGACCCGAGATTAAAGCGTGAGCAGGCTCGAGATATTCGACTCACCTTTTTTTTTCTGGACTGCAGGGATTCTTTCAGAGGTCAGAGGGGTTATTGAGGGTGCGTGGTTTTGAGCGCGTTAAGGATAAGTATTCGAAGGGTCAACCCTTCCCTTCCAGTGGGGGCAAGCCTGATGCATCCATCCCTTCCCCGAGGGCTGGCCGGACGGTCGATCCATCCCCGTCTGGTTCCCCAGGTGAGGAGATAAGGTCTTCGAATAAAATGCGTTTAATCGAAATCTCACAGGCGCTGGTTGTCGATTAAATCGAGGCAAACCGTTATATATAATGCGATAATATGATTATGGGTTATTTATGTCATCGGGGGCGAATCCGGTCTTGAGTGAAGTGGTAGAGGAGTACGACGCCAGCACCATCCAGGTTCTGGAGGGGCTCGACGCCGTCAGACGAAGGCCAGCCATGTACATCGGAAGCACCAACGTGGCCGGCCTCCACCATCTGGTCTACGAGGTGGTGGACAACAGCATAGACGAAGCCATGGCCGGCCGGTGCTCGGAGATCAACCTGATCCTTCACCCCGACGGCACCGCCTCGGTGAGGGACGACGGAAGGGGCATTCCCGTCGACATCCACGAGCATTACAAAAAGCCTGCGCTGGAGATAGTGATGACCATGCTCCACGCCGGGGGGAAGTTCGATCACAAATCCTACAAGGTCTCCGGCGGCCTTCACGGCGTCGGAGTATCGGTGGTCAACGCCCTTTCGGAGTGGCTCGAGGTGGAGGTCGCGCGAAACAGCCTCGTCTACTGGCAACGGTATGAGCGGGGGAGGCCCGTCTCGGACCTGGAGGTCCACGGGGTCTCCGACCACACCGGGACCACGGTCCGGTTCAAGCCCGACCCCGAGATCTTCGAGACCGTAGAGTTCAGCTTCGAGACCCTGGCGAGCAGGCTCAGAGAGCTCGCCTTCCTCAACCGCGGCCTCAAGATAACCATCGAAGAAGAGAAGACCGGAAAGAGGAGGGAGTACCACTACGAAGGCGGGATCGTCTCCTTCGTCGAGCACCTCAACAAGAACAAGGACCCTCTCCACACCCCTCCCATCTACTTCTCTCGGGAGAAGGACGGGATATCCGTCGAGGTGGCACTCCAGTACAACAACACCTACAACGAGAGCGTCCTCTCCTTCGCAAACAACATCAACACCCGAGAGGGCGGAACCCACCTCTCCGGTTTTCGGGCCGCCCTAACCAAGACCACCAACGAGTACGCGAAAGATAACAAGCTCCTCAAGGACGATACGAAGCTGACCGGCGACGACCTCCGGGAGGGGCTCGTGGCCGTGATAAGCGTGA
>DAINAQ010000061.1:0-6300 GCA_036733325.1 Methanothrix sp. | reverse complement strand
CCAGGATCTCCAGCTCCCGGAGGATCTTCCCCTCGCCGTCCTCCAGGACGACTCTGGCGGTCCCCTCGGCATCCCCGAGGTTGGTGAGGGTGATGTTGCAGTCGGCGTACCAGCCCTCTCGCAGGTTCCAGCCGATCCTCACCTGGAAGTCCTCCAGCCGGATATCGGCCCCCCGGCCGGAGCCGGAGTCGGTCCCGATGGGGAAGGCTCCGATCCCGGCCTCCCCCCCTTCTTCTATAGCCGTCTCCCCAGCCGCCGTCTCCTCAGCCACCATCTCCTCAGCCACCATCTCCTCAGCCACCATCTCCTCAGCCACCATCTCCCCGGCCCCAGCCTCCTCCGCCCCGGATCTGCCGTCTCTGCCGCCGGCTAAATCGTCCTCCGGCCCGGCCTCCAGCGCCGAGGAGGGGAGCCAGCCGGCGAAGCTCCCGGTCCACTCGGGCTCCGCGGGGGGATCATCCGCCAGCATCTCCCGCCAGGCCTCGTCGGTGAGCCGGTCATCCATGGGCTGCTTGAACTCGTAGTAGCTGAGGACCGGCCCCGCGGCCAGACGAAGGCCGCCCTCGGGTAGCTCGTAGGCGACGACGATGAGCCTCACGTAGCCCACCCCCTCCTCCAGGACCTTCCCGGAGTTGGGGTCGGTATGTACGTCGGCCACGATCGTCGTCTTCTTCGACCTGTCATCGACCCCCTCGATCGCTCCGTCCAGCCTCTCGCCGAATTCGTTTATGAACTGGATATCATCGGCGGTCAGCTCTCTCCCCTCAAGCTCCGCCGTGGATATCTCCTCCAGCCTGGAAAGGGTGGCCTCCAGGCTCTCAAGCCGGCTTCGAGAGGACTGGTCCAGGAGGCCGGCCTCTTCCAGCCCCTGGCGGTTCATCCTGGCCAGATCCAGCAGCCTTCTGTAGAGCTCCGGGACCGGTTCCACGTATCCAGGCACGGGTTCCATCTCCTGGGGCTGGAAGGCGATGGCTTTCAGAGTATAGCTCTGCTTCGCGTAGAGGATGGTGTCGTGGCGGAGCTCTGCCCAGGAGGCGAGGCTAGTGGTCAGCCCCCTGTCCTGCCAGGCCTTCGTCTGCATGAAAGCGGGGCTTTTTGGATCCGGCTCCTCCAGGAGGGGCTTGAGGGCGAAGAGCCAGGACCAGTAGAGGTTCTTCTGCCAGTCCTCCTCACCCAGGGGCGAAAACTCCTCTTCAAGCTCAGCCCGTCTGGTCGAGTAGTTGAGGTAGCTGGAGTCGCTGGTGGCCGCCAGGATCTCGTCTGCCCTCTCCGAGCCGAGGATGGCCATCAGGTCTAGGCCCCGGGGGAAGTGGCGGCCGAAAGGACCTAGGGTGAAGGCCTCCCCATCGCCAGAAAATGCGCCCACGCTCGGCGTCACCAGTTTCTGAAAGACATAAGAGTCGGGAACGAACCTCTGCCCCATGAAGCGGAACCCTGCCGTGGCCGCAAGGCACTCCTGGGCCTGTTGAGGCGAGAAGGGCGGCTTCGCGGCGCAGGCCGGGGAGTCGACGCCGGTTCCGCCGAAGATCCGGGGGCCACTCTCCTCCGCGAGCCTGGCCTTCAAGAGGGCGAGATCCTGGTCCGAAAGGTCCCGGGCCGAGACCTCTCCGCCGAAGAGGTCGTCGATGGCTTCGTTGTACTGGCGAGGGCCGAGGTCGTCGGAGTAGCCGACGTAAAAGGAGGTGAGGTTGTAGATCCGGTCCCACCTCTCCTTCGAGTCGGGATGGTCGAGGAGGGCTTGAGCGATCATGCTCGCCCCCAGGGTCTGGATCCGGGCCTCCTCCTCGGAGACGATGCAGTCGCCGTCGCAGCCCTTGAGGAGGAAGCTCATCCTCCCGTACCAGATCATCGCCTGGAAGTAGTTCTTCAGCCGCTCGGACCGGGTGTAGTGGCCCCTGGGCTGGTACTGGGAGTAGTCCTCATCGCGGCCGAATATCGGCGACTCTGCAAACCCTGCCCCGGCCTCGATCAGGGCCAGCTCCGCCTCCACCTGGTCCTTCACCAGGTCGGAAGCCTCGAAGCTCCTCTCCTCCAGCTCCTCGGGGGTGAAGTAGGGAAACGCCCCCTCGAAGCTCTCCGGGTCGCACTCCCGGCTGCTTCCGGAGCAGAGCTGATCTTCCGAAGGGGAGAGAAGGAGGAGCGCCACCGAGAAGAAGGCGATGTTCCTCCTCGCCGCCTCCCTGGCCTCGCCCGAGGACGCATCGTAGTCGGCTTCGGCTCCTGCCAGCATGGCCTCGCTGATCATCCAGAGGTCGTCGTAAAAGTGATCCTCTTCCATGCCCCTCAAGGTCTCGTCGAACTGGATGTGGTAGAGGTGGAGGAGGGAATCTGAGGTTACGAAGATGGGAACCTCCAGGTTCTTGAGGGTCTTGTAGGCGGAGGTGATCTCGTCCCGATTCGGAGAGATGGGGTCAGATATCACCACAAACCCGTTCTCCTCCAGCCGCTCCAGGGCCTCAGGACCGAGGGGCACTCTTGATGTAAAATTATCATAATTGTCGATATCGTCGATTGATAGAGGAAGCATGCTATCGGAAGCGCCCTGCTCCACGGCTTCACCACCTCCCATAGATATCCCAATGATCGCTATCGATGCGATGGCGATCGCAAACCAGATTCGATAGGCTCTACTGTCGATGACCTGAGTGAGCATGATAACCCCCATTTACTTCGTCTTTAGATTCCAAAATATATGAAGATTTTCAAGGGCAAGGAGGAAGATTCCGGGGTCAACTGTACGCCGACCGGCGATGAATCAAATTCGTTTCATGGGTCTGAGGTGGACTTGTACTGTTACACCTTGAGGATTCTCAGAGCGCGCAGGAATTTCAGCCGAAGATGTCCCCGTGAAGGTCGAGGAATCGCCGCAAGAATCTGTGTATAATCTGTCGAATCCTGAGTCCTTTCAATATCTTTTTAAATATGGAGCACAATTGAATTCTCTATGCCGCCGGTGAGGATCTCCGACATCTCCCTCTACCTCCGCTGTCCCCGGCTGGTCTACTTCCAGGCCATGGGCCGGAAAGTCTGGCCGGAGGCTGAAAGCCCGACCCACCTTCTCCTGAGGGAGGTGGCTCTATCCCTCTCCGAGCTTGATCCAGCCGCCGAGATGGATCTCTTATCCTGGCTCCGGGAGTCCCTGGACAGAGCCGAGTCAGAGCTTCCCGTCATTTATGGGAAAGAGATCTCGCCTCACGACCTCCGGGCCGCCGCCGAGGAGATAGGCCAGAGCCTGCCGGAGATCGCCCCCAGCCTCTCGGCCAAGCTGGACCTATTGACCCCCAGCACGGTGGAGGTGGACCTCCGCTCCGACCGGCTCGGCCTCTCCGGGAGGATCGACCGGATCGTATCAAGGGGATCGGGGGATGGGACCACAGTCGAGGTCTCCATCCCCTCCATCATAAAAACCGACCGCCCCCCCGAGGCCGGGGTCTGGCGGAGCGACCGGCTCCGCCTCGCCGGATACGCCATGCTCCTGGAAGACCACCAGAAGAAGCGGGTCGATTTGGGCATGGTCGAGTACCCAAGGGCCGGCGAGGTCCGGGAGGTGGAGATCAAAAGCTCCGATCGCCGGCGCGTTTTGCGGATCAGGGACCGGGTGAGAAAGATCTCCGAGGGAAAGCTTCCCGACCGGCCGGGAGGGGCCCCCTGCGAGCGGTGTCCCGTCCTAGATTCTTGCGAGACGAGGCACACCCTCGCCTCCAAGTTCTTCTGATCCAGAAGCGTTATATCCCAAAGCTGCGGTTGTTTTAACATGTTCAGAAAGAGGCATGTCCTCTCGATGCGGGAGTTCTCCCGCGAGGAGATCGACTCCGTCCTCGACCTGGCCGGGTCCCTGGAGCCCTACGCCCGGGGTGGGAGGTGCGACGCCCTCTCCGGGAAGATTTTGGCCCTCCTCTTCTTTGAGCCGAGCACCAGGACCCGGCTCTCCTTCGAGACGGCGATGATGCGCCTCGGGGGCAAGACCCTCAACCTCGGCCCCGCCGAGGGGTCGGCCATCGCCAAGGGCGAGTCTCTCGCCGACACCATCCGGGTGATCGGCTCTTACGCCGACGCCCTGGTCATCCGTCACCCCAAGGAGGGCTCGGCCCGCCTAGCATCCCAATTCTCGCCCGTCCCCGTCCTCAACGCCGGGGACGGCGCTGGCCACCACCCCACCCAGACCCTCCTGGACCTCTACACCATAAGGAAGGAGAGCAGCCTCGACGACCTCAAGATCGCCCTGGTCGGCGACCTGAAGTACGGAAGGACCGTTCACTCCCTCGCCTACGCCCTGGCCCTCTACGGCGCCGACATCACCCTGGTCTCCCCCCCGACCCTGGAGATGCCCGCCCCGATCAAGTCGGACCTGGCGAGCAAGGGGACGATGGTTCGGGAGACCCACGATCTGGACGAGGTGATCCGGGAGGTGGACGTCCTCTACATGACCAGGATCCAGAGGGAGAGGTTCCCCGACCCCTATGAGTACTCGAAGGTGGCAAAGAGCTACAGGATAGATCCAAAAGCTCTGGAAGGAGTCAGAGACGGGCTGATCATCATGCACCCTCTCCCCAGGGTAGACGAGATCGCCCCCGAGGTGGACGAAACCCGTCACGCCGTCTACTTCAAGCAGTCCTTCTACGGGGTGCCGGTGAGGATGGCTCTTCTAAATATACTGATGGGGGAATCGCGTTGACCGATACTGAGATGAAGCTGAGGGTGACCCCCATCGGGAACGGGACGGTCATCGACCACATCCCCGCCGGACAGGCCCTGAACGTGCTAAAGATCCTGGGGATAGATAAGACCACGGAGGCGACGATAAGCGTCCTCATGAACGTGACCAGCAGAAGGTCGGGCAAAAAGGACATCGTCAAGGTGGAGGACCGGGAGCTGGAAGAGGAGGAGGTGAACAAGATCTCCCTCATCGCCCCCGGGGCGACGATCAACATCATCAGAGACCGCCGGGTGGTGGAGAAATACACCGTCGATATGCCCGACCTGATCGTGGGGGTATTGAGTTGCCCGAACCCCAACTGCATATCCAACACCAGCGAGCCCATCAAGTCCCAGCTGATCGTAAAGAGCAAAAATCCGGTGACCCTGAGGTGCGTCTATTGCGAGCAGCCCATCACCGACAAGATAGCAGACTACTTAATATAGAAGGGGAAAGGCAGGAACCCTAGTTATCCTTTCAAGGACGGAGTTCAAGATGACGGTAAAAGACGGCGATTTCATCAGGGTAGATTACACCGAGAGCGTCGACGGACGGGTGATATCCACCACGGACCGGGATGCGGCCATGAATAACGATATCTACGAGGATGGCCTCGAGTACGGTCCTGCTCTGATCATAGTCGGGTCCGGCGACGTGGTAGCAGGATTCAAAGACGAGCTCATGGGAAAGGAGATCGGCGCTTCAGGAAGCGTGGAGGTCCCCCCGGAGGAGGCCTACGGGATTCGCGATCCCGATAACGTCGAGCTCATATCTCTCACCAAGTTCAAGAAAGAGAGGCCCGAGATCGGCATGAGGGTCTCGGTAGATGGCAAGATGGGGACCCTCACCCGGATCATCGGGAGGAAGGCGAGGATCGACTACAACCACGTCCTGGCCGACAAGACGGTGAAGTACGATTACAAAATCGTCGAGAGGATCGAGGACAGGCAGGAGAAGCTGAATAACCTGGTCAGGATCTTCGCCAAGATAGACCTCAAAGCCGAGATCCTGGACGGTGACGTCGCCGAGATCGATTCTCCCTGGGAGATGAGCTACTACAGGGAGTGGCCGATGATGAGGCGCGGCGTTGCCGAGATGGCGATGAGGCTCCTCGACCTCAAAGAGGTCCGCTACATCGAGAGCCACAAGATCGCCCCCACCGTAACCTCGCAGCTGGTATCGCCTCCCTCCAAGGCCGAAGAGGCCGCGGAAAGTGGGACGGAAGAAGCACCTGAACCACCAGCCGAAGAAGCACCGTCCGAATAGACGTGAGCTTCAGCACGACGGAATATTCGCTTCGACATTAGGGCATCGAATATCGGCTCCTGGGTATCAGCTCTATTATAACCTATATTTCAGAGCTGATATTCGATGCTGACCTCGCGCTAACAGGCGATACCTTCGCTTTGCCCTCTCTACAGGATCGCCCGACTCACTTGGGCAGGGGCGGAAGTTCATTTCTGGCAAAAAGTTTTATAGGGCGAGGCTGCAAGCATAGGATCATGACGCAAGAGCAATCTGCGTGGGATCGTTTTCTATAACCTCGAATCGCTTCGTGGAGAAGAAGTTCGGATCTTCGACACCACCCTTCGGGATGGTGAACA
>DAINAQ010000060.1:0-6372 GCA_036733325.1 Methanothrix sp. | reverse complement strand
TGGGAAGCTATCTCCACACCCACGTCTGCTCCTTTCCCATGGGGAGGTTCGTCGAGAGCTGCAGGAAGTATGGGAGGAGATGAGGAACCTGCCCGATCGGCCAAAAATGAATTTAAAGGGTCTCGGAGCCATCTCCTCGGATATTACTTCCTCTGAGATGAGGGCAATGAAATATTGAAAAGTTGGGCCACTAACCCGGTTTCATTGGTTGGCGGCTGGCAAAGGGTAATTCCCAGACTTCATAGAGGAGCCTCTGAAGCGAGACCTTCGCGCCGTTGGGAAGGGCTACGAGCTCGTCGCTGGATCTCTAGATCTACCAGGGCGATGCGGCATTCTGATCAATGCCACTCGAAAGTCCATCAATTCGACGGAGCCATTTCGGCAAGGTTCATACGGATGAAGAGCAGGGGCGCGATGGCCGCAGACCAGAATCCTATAAATGCGTATCGAATGTAACGAAGCGAATAGCTGATGAGATCGGGGTTTTTGGGGAAGATCTCGCCCAGTCCTTGCCAGAGAATTATGATCCCCGCCAAGCCCAACATCACGCGGAGAAGACGTTTCCACCAAATTCCGCCGGCATCAAAGCCGCCGCGACTGCAGAGCCAGATGTAACCTGCCCCAAGACCGAAAAGGGCTCCTGAAGGGGAGATCAGCGCCTCGATCTCAAAAGGATTGAAGTTTCCGACATATGGCTGGTCCAAAATAGCGTTGGAAATCCAAGTCTCCGGAAGCTCAAAGCCATCTGTCAAAGCCAGGACCAGAGTGCCGATGGCGATCATTCCGATGGATGAGAAGAATACGGCGCAGATCTGGATGCCTCTCCTCTGGGAATCTAAACAGGCTTTGATCCTTTTCTCCTGAGATACGAAAAGCCAGATAGCTACGGCTCCAAGGGTCCAACCCAGAATGACGTCGATATGGAAGTGGACGCCGAGAACCAGGCGAGATAGGCCAATCATGAAGACGGAGAGGATGACGATAGCCCATATCCATGCGCGTCTGATGGTCGCAGCGACCAGGCCGAATATAGAGGCCGGGACTTGAGAGTGGAGAGAGGGGGCACCAAAGAGGGTCTCTGCCACCAAACCTTCAACTCTGGGATCGTACCAGTAGGGGCGAGGAAGGTGAAGGGCCCATTTTAGAATGACGTTAGAGCCGCTGGCAAGAAGGAGCATCACTCCCACTCGAAAGCCCAAGGAAGCGTTCACAGCCCAGTAGAGGATCGGCATTGCCAGGATATAGAATTCCTCGCTTCCCAATAGAGAGAAGAGCCTCATAGGAGGGTAGATCCAGTCTCCGAGGCTCTGGAGCCAAAGGATCAGGTCCACTCCATTATTCAAGATAGCTTCCATCATGGCTCATTGCCGCTCAATTGGCCTGTTCCGGATGTTGGTTTTCCCTTTCTCTCTCCGGCTCTGTTGCTTCTTCCTCCTCCGAGTCACCTTCTCCCCCCTCCTCCCTTTCGGCGGTCTTGGCGCCGAAGTAGAAGCCGACGGCGATTCCCACCAGCTGAATGTACGCGATCACGATCTCCCTGCCGATTCCAACCTCCTCCCCCATGACGATCGAGAAGAGGGCAAGGATGGTGAAGGCGAGAACCAGGGATCCGGCCACGGCCCTCCTCAGCTCTCCTTTGCTCAGGGTCTGGTCGGCCAGGCATCCCAGAAAGATCAGGAAAAGGAAGACAAAGGCCACGAAGGCGATGGCCACCCAGGCGTCGGCGATGGTGAGCCTTGATCCCAGGATCTCCGTAATGTTGACGGTCTGGTTCAGCTTGACTGATGTGTCCAAATACTCCTGGGCAAGATCCTGCTTGCTATTTATCGCAGTGGTGGTGATCCATCCCAGGAGGATGATGACCAAGGCGAACATGACTGATACTATCAGCGGGCCTCTGCCGTTGCATTTGTCGCCGTTCATTTTCATAACATCTCTCCCTCCGGTTTTTGGAATTATTCAAGCTCATTCTAGATCATTAAGCTTTCGATTTAAATTTTCGGTGTATATTATATTGATATTATTTTGAGGTGAGACGTATTTTTACATAGAAGGGTCGAATAAGGGCGAAATCTTTTTTACGAACCGAAGAAATGAAACAAAGACGTCCATGATCGAAGCCGCCAATTATTGTCTCAAATACCGATCTTTCAACAGTCCGCAGGAACGATTCGCCGAAAATTCCGGCAGACGATCCGATTCGTTATTGTGAAGAATCGTCATTTGAGCTTATAATCACGAGGATAGGCTGATGGAATCCATGTATTCAACGCCAGAAAATTATTATCGGAACCGGAGGGATCTGAACATGAAAGTCGTCGCCTTCAACGGGAGCGCGAGGAGGGACGGGAACACCGCCATCCTCGCGAGAAGCGTCCTCGAAGTTCTGGAGAACGAGGGGATAGAGACCGAGATGGTCCAGCTGGCCGGGGAGAAGATCAGGGGATGCACCGCCTGCAGGGGCTGCGTCGCGAATAAAGACCGCCGATGCACCATCGACGACGACGTCGTCAACGACTGCATCGCCAGGATGATCGAGGCCGACGGGATGATCATCGCCTCTCCCACCTACTTCGCCGACGTCTCGGCGGAGACCAAGGCCCTCATCGACCGGGCGGGCTATGTCGCCCGGGCCAACGGCGAGCTCTTTCGACGGAAGGTGGGGGCGGCGGTCGTCGCCGTCCGCAGGGCGGGGGCGATCCACGCTTTCGACTCCATCAACCATTTCTTCCTCATCAGCCAGATGGTCGTCCCCGGATCGAGCTACTGGAACCTGGGGTTCGGTCTGGCCCCGGGGGAGGTCGAGGAGGACGGGGAAGGACTGGAGACGATGAGGGTTCTGGGAGAGAACATGGCCTGGCTCCTGAGGAGGATCAGAACCTAGTCGACGGCCCCGTCGTCGGTCCAAGGGGTCGGAGGACGGAGCTTCCGGCCGAGTTCGGCTTAATCCTCCTCCACCTCCTCTTCGGCCGGGGGGCGATCGCCCAGTGGCGGTCCGCCCCCGATCCGCGCCTGCGGCACAGGGGGTGATGGCGCCGAGGGCGAGGATGGTGCGTCAGCGTCTCCTCCCGTTAAGCGGCACCGGGCAAGCCCTCACCCACTGGAAGGAGGGATAGCGGCGAAGAATTTGAGCTAGAGGAGGCTCAAGGTCTAATCTGCCGCAAGATGGATGACTTTATCTTTTCTGAGGATGAACCGGAGATCCCGCCTTAAAAAAAGCGTCGCATAGGCATATTACTTAAATTATAGTAATTGCAGTTTTGATATCTTGGATGATGGTCTAGCCCGGTGCAGGGGCTCTGACCGTCTCCGGATCGATGGAAAGTCCCCGATCGGGGTGGAGGCAGGAGTACTGGGCGCTCGTCTGGTAGCCGATCCCCTGGAAGTATTCGGAGCCGCAGACGATCTCACCGAGCCCTCCATCCCCGGCCGCCGGGTCCACGGCCAGGTAGGCCCCGCCGGGATGCGTCACCGCCACCCACATCCGGGGGTGGAGGGGATGGCCCTCGTACCCGGTAACTAGAAGGGCCTCCTGCCCCTCCCTCTCCAGGAGCGCCCAGCAGATTTGAGCCCTCAAAAACGACCCTGGGTCGGCCTCCTGGTGAGAGTAGTTGTACCGGTCCAGAAGGTCCTCCAGCTCCAGGATCCAGGTGAGGTTCACCTCCTCTGCAGCCGCCAGCCGGACCTGCCGGGGCGGGTCGCAGTCCTTGACCGCGGAGGTCCGGTCGAGGGAGAGAGCATGTCCAGCCGCCGCCTCTCCTCCCTCCATGGTCCAGCCTCCAACCTCCGGCTCCGGCCTTTCCGTCACTTCCACCAGAATTCCGCGGTACCATTCAACCTCTTCGGGGCCCACCAGAATCCCCATGCCCCGAGACTCCGCCTCCGTCGAGGATATGGCCTGCCACCTCCCTTCCGGCCCCTGGACCGCCACCCAGAAGGCTCCGCCCCTCCGGAGGATGACCGCCCTGTAACCTTCATCGACCAGGAGGCTGCCCAGAAAGGACACCCCCGACGGAACCTCCGCCCCGCGGGTCGAGGAGACGATCTCCTCGGAGGCGAACTGGTCGACTCGCCCTCCCTCCCGACGGGAGGTCAACGACACCCTCACCGTCACCTCGGGGCTGATCGGATCGTCCACCCTCTCCAAATGATACGATTGGAGGGTCTCTCTGAGGACGGTGCCCCAACCGTCGAAGGTTGCGGACCTGGGCTCCAGGACGGCGTACCCCTCGAACGGCTCGTCCCTGAAGCTGGCCAGGACCGCCTCGAACTCTTCGAGGTTCTCCTCCCAGAGGTCGGAGCAGGACCAGAAGGAGGCGTAAAAGATGCGGCCCGAACTCGGCGAGGACCAGGCGACCAGCCTTTTCTGAGACGCCTGGCCGCCGTAGATGCAGTAGATGTTGAGGGTCGATCCCCGCTGGCCGTCGACCTCAACGGCACCTCCGGGCTCCGCCTCCAGGACGGTGAACCGGAGAGATCCGCTTCGATAAGCCCTGACCACCTGCCTGAGGAGGATTTCGGGATCGACTCCGAAGTCCTCAAACCAGCCCATGAACGCTCGGGCGCAATTTCCTTCCAGAATGAGGTTTCCATCGATACGATCCCCGGACGCGGCCGCCGTCCAGCCCGCCGGAAGCTGGATGGAGAAGTTGGCACCTCGGGTTCTGTTCCCGCAGTCGCCCGGGCTGGAATTCATGGAGACGAAGGTCATCCCCTCCATCATCGATCCCGCCTCCAGCTCCGTCCCGGGCCTTTCGTAGGCACCTTCATCGCCACTTTGGCCGGACCGGTTCGCCCCCGCCTCGACCCCCTCCGCCCCGACCCCGGCCCCAACCCCCACACCGTCTCCCGCCATGGGGGTGAAATTCAAGAGGTCGTCGAAGCCGTCCTCAAAGCCCGCTCCATCGGCCCCCAAAGCCGGAGAGATCAGGATGGATACGACTGCAAGAGAGACCAGATACGGACCAGAATGACCCGGGACGCCCAGAGAACGGCAAAGCCCCCCCATGAATCAAATCCTGAGATGCAAAGATAAACAAGTTTCGATCAGGCTTTACGACGACCAGGAGGCAGAAGCGTAGAGGATCGTCAATAAATGGATGTGGGTTCGATCATCGACCAGGATAGGAAACCTGTTGGAGAGGCAAAGCCCGGTTCGTGGGCTAGAGCTCCACGGTCATCATGTCGTGACCCAGGGGCCACCTCTTGACCGCGACGTCGTGGGGCGGGAATAGGTGGCTGATGTGGGTCAGGACCAGATCCTTCGCCCCCAGCTCCCGGGCCAGGCCGACCGCCTCCTCCGAGTTCATGTGCTTGGAGAGGTCGTATCCGGGGGGGGTTATGGCGTCGGCGATCATGAGGTCGGCGTCCCTCATCAGGTCCAGGCTCACCTCGGGGATCTGGAGGGTCGTATCCCCCGTCACCACCAGCTTCTTATTTCCCTCCCTCACCAGGACCCCGGCGGCCTCGCAGATGGGGGGGTGGTTCACCTCGAAGAGGGTGAACTCCATCCCGGCGATCTCGAAGGGCTGGTCGATCTCGACTACGTTTCGCCTCGGCCTCATGAAGTAGAGATAGTTCAAGATGTAGTCCATAGTCTCCTTGAGGGCGTAGGCCGGAACCCGGTTCTGGACCCGGTGAAAGTCGCCGAAGCCCGCATAGTGATCGTAGTGGGCGTGGGTCCAGATCACTCCGTCCACCCTGCTGATACCGGTCTTGATCAGCTGCCAGCGGAGGTCGGGGCTGGTATCGATCAGCACCTTCCCCCTCTGGTTCTCCACCAGGATCGAGAATCTGAGCCTCCTGCTCCTCCCGCCGCAGAGGGCGTCCACGCAGGCTGGGCACCTGCATCCGATCTTCGGGGTACCTATGGCGTCTCCGGTCCCAAGAAGGGTCACCTTCATGGAGCGGCGCTCCCCCGGTGGTCGGCGATCCTCCGATCGAACTCCGCGATCGCCCGGAGCAGCTCTTCCTGGGAGATGGACTTTCTGTCCTCCAGGAGGGCGTTCAGGACCGCCTCCCTCACCACCAGCCTGATGTCGGACCCGGAGTAGCCTTCGGTCCTCTCGGCCAGAACCTCGGCTTCGGCGGGGGCGTCCATCTTCTCCAGCACCTTCTCGAAGATCTTTCGCCTCATCTCCTGGTCCGGGAGGGGGAAGCTCACCACCTTGTCAAACCGCCTCCAGGCGGCGTAGTCCAGGAGCTGGGGGTGGTTTGTAGCGGCGATGAGGAGGACACCGTCCTCCACCAGGCTGACGTCGTCGATGGCCTTGAGGAGGGTGTTCACCGCCCTTTTGATCGCCCCGTGCTCGTCGGAGGTCCTGGTCTTGGCCACGAAGTCGAACTCGTCGATGAAGAGGATGCAGGGGCTGA